>CANBTQ010000267.1 GCA_947372425.1 Comamonadaceae bacterium
TCATGGTGCGCAGGCCAAGCCGGTGCGCGTCCACGCCTGCAGCCGCTGACTGCGTGCCGGGCCAGGCGTAAAGCATGGTCGCCAGACTGCAGGCCAGACCTAGCAGCCATGCCGTGATTCCGCTGCGCAGCCAGTCCAGCGGTGAGACCAGGCGAAACACCGCATCGACCGACTGGCGCAAATCACCCACAGCCAGCACGAACGCGCCAACCAGGCCCAGCACCAGCGTCAGGGCTATCAGTAAAAAGCTGGTCGCTGCGGTAACCGACGCGTGCGCTGCCAGCAGCGGGACGCAGGGGTAAGCGGCGGGCGCTGCCTGCAGATGGGCCAGCGCATCGAATTCTCCACGGTCATGGCGCTGCGACAACTCCAGCGCCAGGGTGGGCGCGCGCTGCATGGCCAATATCTGCGCAGCCGCCACCGGCGCGGCCTGAATCACCCAGACCGGCCACAGCGTGCTGAACGCGCTCAGGTAAGCGCCGCCAAGCTCGGATGGCAGCGTGACGAAGAGCAGGGCGCCCACCATCAGCGAGATCACCACCACGGCCGGTATCAGTTCTGCAAGCTGGGTATCGCGTTCACGTCGCATCAGCGCGCGGGGCACGGGCAAACGCCAGTGGCTGCGGTACAGCCACAACTGTGCCAGCGCCGCGCCGCGCAGGCGCGCCGCCGTGTACAGCGCTTGTGTGAGTGTCATCGGGCCCATTGCTTGAGTGAGGCCTCATCGGGACGCTCGGCTGCCAGTGCACGCCACAGCAGCAGCGCGTCATGCGGCAGGTCTTCGTTTTCCAGTGTCACGGCATACGCCACGCGCTGCGCAAAGCCGTCTTGCGATGCACTGAGCCGGCTACGCCGTTCGTCGCTGCTGGCGATGATGCGAAAGCGCCCGCTGCGCTGGCCACCCGGCGTGTCTGACATCAGCTCGGCGCGCCACATGTAGTCGCCGGGCGGCAGGTCGGCCGGCACTGTCCATTGCAGGGCGGCGGTGACGATTTGCGCCACCGCAGTTTGTGATGCAAGGGCTGTCACACTCAGCCTGACCGGCAGGTTCGCTGGCGCAAGCCACAGCAGGGTCGGGCGTGGGCCCAGCACATCCACATTGTCCGGACTGACGATACGCAAAGGCCCGGCGGAGCGCATCACCACCGCGCCCAGCGCCATGCGCTCACGCTGGGCCGGTTCGAGTTTGGCCATGGCCTGCGCTGACGGCGCCGGAATGCCGCGCACTTTGGGCGCTGCGCCCTGCACAACGGCGGGCTTGGCTGTTTGCAGCACATAGCGCCCCGGCCCGGAGAACTGCCACTCCTGCGAAGTCGCAAGGTACACCAGCGTGGCGCTGGCGCCAGCGGCCAGGCGCACTTCAGCATCGGGCGGCAGAAAGTCCAGCACATTGAGCCGGGCGGTCTTGCTGGCGCTGGTGACATCGACGTCCCCGCTGCGGTCAAGCGCCATGGCCACGCCCTGCGCGCGCGCCACGCCCTGCAACAGGCCCAGGCAGGCCACCAGCCAGATCAACAGGTGTTTGAGTTTGCAGATGGAGACGGGGGTGGGGGTGGTCATGGGTGTGTTACCTCACGGTCAATGAATAGGCCAAATACGCGGTGCCCTGGCCGGGCTCCAGACGCTGCAGGCCAGCCTCGCCCACGGCGGCGGCAGTCTGCTCTGACACCAGCACCTGCACTGGTGCTTCGCCCGCAGCCGCCTGCGCGGCCAGCCGCACGGCGTGGTCTACCGGCTCGCCTGCCATCACAAAGGGGCTGGACCGGGTCATGGGTGCCTGACCCGTAACCACCGGGCCGGTAGCGATGCCAATCGACAGACGCGGCAGCGTCGCGGTATCGCGTGAGACGGCAAGGCCCCACGACGAATGCGAACGCGTGATGGCCAGCGCCGCTTCAAGCGCCGCGCGCGCCGGGTTGCGCAGCGGCAGCGGCGCGCCAAAATAAGCCAGCACGCCGGTACCCTGAAAGCGGTCCACCATGCCGCCACTGCGCTGCACCGCGCGCTGCACCGCGTCAAAGTAGAGCGCGAGCGCAGCCAGGGCTGCATCGGGTGCGCCTTCGGTCAGCAGCGGATTGTGTTCAGGAATTTGCACCCACATCACGGTGGCGGCCTGGCGACGTGGCGCAAGCTCGCCTGCGCCGTGCTTCAGGTCTGACGCCAGCACGCGCTGCAGCAGGCGCGGATTGACATGGCCGGCAAAGGCCTGCGTCAAGCGCGTGCGTTGGTGCGACAGGCGCATGGCTTCAAGGCCCTGGCGCGCCATATAAGCCAGCTTGGCCGACACCAGCAGCGCGGCCGGTGACAGCGCATAGCCCAGCCACAGCGCGTACAGGCCAATCACTGGAAGCATGGCAAACAGGGTCCAGTAAAGCAGGTTTTTCTTGAAGCCATAGCCAAACCAGCACAGGCAGACCAGCGCCGTCAGCATGGAGACGGCCCAGCGCGGCACGGCCTCGATATAGCCGCGGTTGAGCAGCGAGCGCAAGATTTGCGCATGCAGCAACACCCCCGGCACGCGCGTGTTGCCCGGCTCGCTGGCCAGCAAGGCCACGGGTACGCGCAGGCGGTCTTCCAGCGGCAGCACAACACCGACCAGCACCGGTTTGCCGCCAAAGGTGTCACGCAGCTTTTGCGTATTGCCCTCGGCCTGCCAGCGCAGCACCTGGGCCATGGACACGGTGGTGAAGGCCTCGCCAGAACGGAAATCAATCAAGCCCTGGCCGCGCCCGGGCGCGCCCAGCAGCGCACCCATGCGCTGGGCCAGGCCCTGATGCTGGCCACCAGGGCCACTGCCGTCACCAGCGCCGCAGTGGGCTGACATCACACGCCGCACGACTGAATCTTCGTCAAAGCAGACCAGGGCAGACGCCACCTGCTCTGCGCCCAGCAGCGCGACAAAGCCGGGGAATATGGGGCGCGGGCGCAGGTCGTCGTTTAATGTTTGCGCCACCACCAGTTTGAGTTTGCCGCGTGCCCGCAGCAGCGGCAGCATCAGCTCGCGATCTATGCCGGGCAGCACCGATTCAAAAGACTTGGCGGGCAGCACGATGTCCATGCCGACCACGGCGGGCTGCGCCACCACCATGGCATCTACCAGCGCGCCGAGGCGCTTGTGCCACAGCGCGAAGGGCTCGTCAAAAGCGCGAAAGCTTTCCTCGTCGGCAGCGATGATGACCACGTCGTTGGTGACTGGCTGGTGCGTCATGCTGCGCAAGAGCTTCAGGCTTTGGTCATAGAGCTTCCATTCGGCGTACTGAAACCCGGGCCAGGTTTGTGTCGCCAATGCCAGCAGCAGCACGCTGCCATAGCCGAGGGCGGCAACCTGCGGGCCGCCAGCGATCAGCCACAGCTTGAAATATTTGAAGCGGGTGGCAATCCACTGCATGGCGTGCTGTCAGTCGGCTTGTGCGTTACGGCGCATCACCGCGCAAGGCCAGCCCGGCCGCCTGCGCGCGGTCGGCCAGGGCCTGGTATTGCTGTGCCTGCGCGTTAGAGCCCAGCGCCCGGTGGCCTTGCGCGAGCAGTTGCAGGTCCAGCAACACGCGGTCGGCCAGGCCCAGCGCCCGGTCCAGCTCAAGGGCTGCGGCTGCCGCGCTGGTAGCCGCGCCATGCTGCCCAAGCACGGCCTGCGCCTGGGCCTGTACGCGCAGGGCATTGGCGCGCTCGGCGCTCGCCTGTGGTTTGAGTGTGGGTGGTGCAGACGCGACCAGCATGGGCATGCCGAGCGCATCGCTGGCCAATTTCAGGGCCAGGGCCGGTTGTTGCTGCGCCAGCGCCGAGCGCGCGCGCAGCACCGTCAGTGCGCCTGCGTCGGCGCAACTGGCGCTGCACAGCGCGCCGGCTTGCGCCAGATGCTGGTCGGCTCTAATCACATCGCTTTTTGCGAGGTAAAGGGCAGCGGCCCGGCCGTGGGCGGTGATCAGCGTCGATATTGCTGGCGGGGACGGGTCTACCAGCACCTGGTTGACGGCTGCCAGCGCCTGGTCGATGTGCCCGGCCTGCGCTGCCACGCGCGCCAGGCTTAGCAAGCTGGCGGCACGCCCAGGCGCGTCGCCCAGAGATTCATAAACCTGCAGCGCTGTGGTGTAGTCGCGCTGTGCGCTGGCCAGGTCGCCCCGCGCGAAGGCCTGCGCGCCGTGCTGGGTGCTGGTCTGCGCCAGCGTGGCAGCCGGGCTGACAGCCGGTTTGTGGGCGCAGGCACAGAGCAGACACAGCAGCGTCAAAAGACCTGCCGCAGTCAACCGGCGGTGCCAGCGCGTGCTCATGGTTTGCGCCCTTCAAAACTGTCCAGCGGCAGCGCCGCAGCGTCTGGCGCTTTGGCTGCGCCCGAGAAGGGCCATGTGTTTTTCAACTCAGTGGTGATGTCGGCGGCGTCCTGCGCGGCTGTGCGGCCCGAACGCACGATGGCCGGAATATCGTTGCGCGAGTCGCGCAAAATCTGCTTGACATCGGCGCTGGCCGATTTGGCGTTCTCCAGCAAGTCCTTTGTTTTCTCCAGCACCTGAGGCAGGTCGGTATCGACTATCTTGAGCGTGTTGCGCACGTCGCCC
>CANBTQ010000268.1 GCA_947372425.1 Comamonadaceae bacterium
TGCGCGGTCAAACGGCGAGTGCATAGGTGCATTGCTGCCGCCCAGTTCAAAGGTCTGCTGCCAGTGGTCCGGCTCATGCTCCAGGCGGGAGGTGAGGAAGTCGACAAACTGGGACTGCACCGAACGGCCGAAATCTTCCAGGCCGGCAATGGAGGCCAGGGTGTGGCCTTCATGGGCTGCCAGCGGCACTTTCAGAATGCGCGTGGCGCCAGGGTTGGCCGACAGCAGTTCGCCCTGCGGACCCAGCACCATCACCCCGGCAGTCAGGTTGTCGAGAATGGTCTGCAGGTTGGCGCGCGCCGAATCCACCTGCGCCATGCTGTGCTCCACGGCCTGGCGCGCATCGGCCAGCTGGGCCGTCATGGTGGCAAAGGCGCGGGTCAGTCCGCCGAGTTCGTCCTTGCCCTGCACCACCAGTTTGGGCCGCAGGTCGCCCGCGGCCACCTGGCTCACGCCCTCGGCCAACACCAGCAGGGGCCGCGCCAGCTGGTTGCCCAGCACCACGGCCAGCAGCACGGCCGCAAACACGGCCAGAAACAGGCTGAGGGTCAGCGTGCCGATGTACATGCGTTTCAGTCCCTGGCGGGCCAGCGCGCGCTCCTGGTACTCGCGGTTGGCCGCATCCACCGCCAGCGCATTGGCCACCAGGTTGCGCGGCAGGGCCTTGGATACCAGCAAGAAGCGGGGCTCCGGGTTCAGGCCCAGGCCGGACAAGGCCAGGGGTACCAGCACCCGGATGCGGGAGTTGGGCACGCTTTCGGGCGGCGCATCTTCTAGGCCGTCGATCCAGGCTACGGCCCGTTCAGACTTGGCCGCACGGAACTGGGCGCTGCTGGGCTTGTCCGGGTTGAGCTGGATGCGGGTCTGTCCGCCGGATGCCACCAGGGTGCCACTACCGGTCCAGATGGCGATGTCCGACGCACCCAACTGGTCCACCAGCTTTTCCAGCTGGGGTGCTGCCGCACTTTCAGATATGTCGTTCAATTGCGGCGCGGCAGCACGCACCTTGGCCGTGAATTCACTGGAGAGGGTGTCCAGCGTGACGCGACCCAGGCTCAGCCCGGCCTCCAGCGCGCCTTCGACCTTGACGTCAAACCAGGTCTCAATCGAGCGCGAAACAAACTGGTAGGACACGACATAAATCAGCAGCCCGGGCGCAAAGCCGACCAGGGCAAAAATGGCCGCCAACTTGACCAGCAGGCGGCTGCCAAAACGGCCCTGGCGCAAGCGCACCACCAGCCGGTAAGCAACCCAGCAGATGGCCACCAGCAGCACCGCGGCCACCGCCACGTTGACGTAAAACAGCAGGGCATAGTTGCGCTCATACAGGTCGCGGTTGTTGGTGGCCTGCATCAGCATGTAGAGCAGCACGGTGCCGATCAGCACCATGCAGGCGGCGCCTATGGCCACGGTGCGGCGTACCGCGCGGGACGTATGGCTGGCGCTGGGCGTCGCCTTCAAGGCGGCCTCACTCATTTGCCGCTTTCGGCAACCAGCGGCACCAGTGCGCCGG
Source organism: Comamonadaceae bacterium (assembly GCA_947372425.1). GTDB lineage: Bacteria > Pseudomonadota > Gammaproteobacteria > Burkholderiales > Burkholderiaceae_C > Allorhodoferax. The sequence goes on from CANBTQ010000268.1 coordinate 1,514, forward strand.
CAGCGATATCCCAGTCCGATTGACCCAGCGCTCCGATCTGGAAGGGTCGCGGCAGTTGCCCCAGATCGAGCCGGAAACGGAAGTCGAGCTTGTATTTGGCCGCCCCGTCCAGGTCAGCCGCTTCGGCCACGCGCCACTTGCTCACCCGCTTGATGGCAGACAGGGCCTGTGCCAGGGTGTCATAACTCTGGTTCAGTGCCAGTCCGACCCCGTTGTTGGCCGGCGCACCGCTGCTGACGTTGAGGCGCCAGCGCCGCGTTAATGGCTGGTAGGCCAGGCGCATCTGGCGCTCGGCAGACAGCACCTTCTTGTCGTACCAATACCAGCGCTCGCGCAGCACGTCGGTGCTGTACACAAAGACCATGGGGATGCCCTTGAGCAGCGCTTCTTCCACCACGGCAGGCATGTCAAATTGCAACTGGGCCGACAACTGCCAGGCGTCATCGGTACGTTCAAGGTGCAGTTGCGTGATGTCGGTAGAAACCTGTGCCTGTGCCAACGCAGCAGACAGCAGCAGCCATGCCGCAAGCAGGCGCAGCAAGCGGCTAGCGGTCTTGTTTTTCCAACAGGGCGTAAAAGAATCCGTCATGGTCACCCTTCCGATTGTCCGGGACTCCATCGGTTTTCAGCGGGTTTGCGGGGATTAAATGCCCCGGTGACGGTAGCAGGGTGGCGTCGGTGTTGTGTGCAAGAAACGTTTGCACCTGCGCCGTACCTTCAGACAAAAATAGCGAACAGGTGCAATACAGCAGGCGCCCGCCCGGTGCCACCAGTGGCCACAGGGCCTGCAGCAATTTGTGCTGCAGCGCCGCCAGTTGGGCAATGTCGCTCTCCCGGCGCAGCCAGCGCACGTCCGGGTGCCTGCGCACAATGCCGGAGGCGGTGCACGGCGCATCCAGCAAGATGGCATCAAACAACTGGCCATCCCACCACAGGTCGGGACGGGCCGCATCGGCAGCCAGCACCTGGGCCTGCAATCCCAGCCGTGCCAGGTTCTGGGCAATGCGTTCGCAGCGCCGGGCATCCACATCCAGCGCGGTGACCTGGACGCAGCCCATTTCCAGCAGATGGCCGGTCTTGCCGCCGGGTGCGGCGCAGGCGTCTAGCACGCGGCGCATCTTCTGCGGCGGCAGATCGCGCAGCAGCAGGGGCGCCGCCATCTGGGCCGCAGCGTCCTGTACGGACACGCGTCCGCTGGCAAAGCCAGGCAGCAGCTGGACTGGCACGGCCTTGTCCAGGGCAATACCGGTGGTGCCAATGGCGCTGGCTTCTATGCCGCAGTCGGCCAGTTGCACCAGGTAGTCCGCCACGGAGGTCTGCAATCGATTGACGCGCAAGACCATAGGGGCTTGTTGGTTGGCGCTGTCGAGCAGCGTTTGCCAGTGCCCGGGATGGTCCTTCTTCAGGCGCTGTATCCACCACAGGGGATGGTTCCAGCGTGCAACAGGGTCGGCATCCGTGGCCGCCACCAGGGCATCGCGTTCGCGCAGAAAGCGGCGCAGGCAGGCATTGATAAAGTTGGCCTGGGCCTGTGTGACCGGATTGCGTTTGGCCGCCTCCACGCACTGGTTGACCAGCGTGAAGGCGTCATATGGCGCCCCGGCATCCTGCCAGACCAGTGCCAAGGCCAGACAGAGCAAGGCATCGGCTGCGGCAGGCGGCGGACGCTTGGCCAGCAGTGTGCGCAGCGCCTCGGCCCGGCCGAGATTGCGCCAGGCGTGGAAAGCCAGCGCCTGCACCCCGGGACGCAGGTGGATCGCTATCGCCTCAACCGCCGCACTGCCGGACTGGCCTTCGCGCACCGCCTGGTTGACCTGGGCGGTGGCCTGCAGTTGCCGCCACAGCGGGATTTGTTCTTTGTGTTGTTGCATCAGTTGTTTACAGCTTACCGGCCTCTTTAAAACCCATCATGCCCACCACCAGACTGGCTGGAAACTGGTGCATGGCCTCGTTGTAGCGGTCCACAATCTGGTTGAAACCGCCGCGCGCCGTCTGCTCCTTGCCTGCCGCTTCGTCCCATAGCTTCTGCATGGCCTCGGGCATGGTGGGCCCGGCCAGATCGGCCGGCTGCGCACGCAATTCGCCCCACGCCCTGTCAATCGCATCCACGCTGTGTGCCAGCGCCTGCAAAGGCCCCGGCATCAGCGGTGCGGCGCGGACCGCCTTGCATTGGGCCTCCAGCAACTTGACGCTGCTGACCAGGCCCGCCCATTCCATGGGAATGTAAGAGCCCTCTTCGTCCGGAAACTGCACCTGGATCAGGCTGGTCAAGCTGCGCAGATGCTTCTCAACGGAACCCAGCGCATCCATGGCCCGGGCGCGCATGCGCATCAACCGGTTGTAGAGGCCTACGCACCAGAAAACGCTGGTGGCAACCAGCAAGCCGATCAGGACAGACGCACTCATGCAACCAGCATACTTTATAAATTGCGCCCACCAATAGAAACGCCCCAAGTCCCCGTAAAGAGGGCTTGGGGCGCTACACAAAGGCTAGCTAAAGCGATTACTCGCCAGCAGAACCTTCGTCGGCAGACACGTCCGACGTCTCACCGGCCAGCTCGGCAGCTTCCGCTTCCGAGATGGCACGGCGCTCGGCGTCGTCCATGCTCTCACGCACCTTGCGGGCTTCGTGGTAGGCCAGACCGGTTCCTGCAGGAATCAGGCGACCGACGATCACGTTTTCCTTCAGGCCACGCAGCTCGTCGCGCTTGCCCATGATGGCGGCTTCGGTCAGCACGCGGGTGGTTTCCTGGAAGGAAGCCGCGCTGATGAAGCTGTCGGTGGACAAGGAAGCCTTGGTGATACCCAGCAGCAGGTTGGTGAACACCGCGGGGATCTTGCCTTCGGCACGCAGACGGTCATTGGTGTTGAGCATTTCGGAGCGCTCAACCTGTTCACCATTGATGTAGTTGGAGTCTCCTGCGGCCTCCACCACCACACGGCGCAACATCTGACGAACAATCACTTCAATGTGCTTGTCGTTGATCTTCACGCCTTGCAAGCGGTACACGTCCTGGACTTCGTC
>CANBTQ010000269.1 GCA_947372425.1 Comamonadaceae bacterium
TTGCCGAAGATGCTCATGGCCAGCTCGGTGCGCCCGGCGCCCATGAGGCCGGCAATGCCCACGATCTCGCCGCGGTTCACATGCAGGTCCACGCCCTTGATGACGACGCGCTCGGGGTGCACCTCGTGGTGCACCTTCCAGTTTTTTACTTCAAAGACTTTGTCGCCGATGTTGGGGGTGCGCTTGGGGTAGCGGTCGGCCATCTCGCGGCCCACCATGTGGCGGATCACGGTGTCTTCGCTGATCTTGCCGGCGGTGCAATCCAGCGAGGCCACGGTGGCACCGTCGCGCAGCACCGTGATGCTGTCGGCCACCTTGGAAATTTCGTTGAGCTTGTGCGAGATCAGGATGCAGGTAATGCCCTGGCGCTTGAGCTCCAGCAGCAGTTCCAGCAGCGCGTCGCTGTCGGTCTCGTTCAGGCTGGCGGTGGGCTCGTCCAGGATTAGGAGTTTGACTTCCTTGGACAGGGCCTTGGCAATTTCAATCAGCTGCTGCTTGCCCACACCCAGGTTGGTGATGAGCGCATTGGGCGATTCCTTCAGGCCGACTTTTTTCAGCAGGGCCTGGGTTTTTACAAACGAGGTGGTCCAGTTGATGATGCCGCCGGTTGCCTGTTCGTTGCCGAGAAAAATGTTCTCGGCAATCGACAGCAGGGGCACCAGCGCCAGCTCCTGGTGGATGATGATGATGCCCTTGTGCTCGCTGTCGGCAATGCCACGGAAGTGGCAGTCCTGGCCCAGAAATTTGATCTGGCCTTCGAAGTCGCCGTCCGGATACACACCCGACAACACCTTCATCAGCGTCGACTTGCCGGCGCCGTTTTCGCCCACGATGGCGTGGATCTCGCCCGGCTGGACGCTCAGGTTGACGTTGCTCAGCGCCCGCACGCCGTGGAAGGACTTTTTGATTCCACGCATTTCAAGAATGGGTTCTGCCATTGCCTTGCCTGTCTCTTCTGGTTGAAATAAAAAAGGCCCTGTGCTGTTGCGCACAGGGCCTCTCACTCTAGCCCAAATAATGAATTATTTGAGTTGCTCTTCCTTGATATAGCCGCTGCCGATCAGCACAGCCTTGTAGTTGGAAAGATCCACGGGCACGGGCTTGAGCAGGTAGGAAGGCACCACCTTGACCTTGTTGTTGTAGGTCTTGGTGTCGTTGATCTCAGGTGTCTTGCCGGAGAGCACTGCGTCCACCAGGTTGGCCGTGACCTTGGCCAGCTCACGCGTGTCCTTGAAGATGGTGGAGTACTGTTCCTTGCGGATGATGGACTTCACCGAAGGCACTTCCGCGTCCTGTCCGCTCACGAAGGGGTAGGGTTGCTTGGGCGAACCGTAGCCCACGCCCTTGAGCGAAGACAGAATGCCGATGCTAAGGCCGTCGTAGGGGGACAGCACAGCGTCCACGCGCTTGTTGCCGTAGTAGGCGCTGAGCAGGTTGTCCATGCGGGCCTGGGCCACCGCACCGTCCCAACGCAGGGTGGAGACCTTGGTCATGCCGACCTGCTTGCTTTGAACCACCAGCTTGCCCTTGTCGATGTAGGGCTGCAGCACGGACATGGCGCCGTCGTAGAAGAAGAAAGCGTTGTTGTCGTCAGCCGAACCGCCAAACAGTTCGATGTTGAACGGGCCCTTGCCCTCTTTCAGGCCGAGCGCTTTTTCCAGCGACTGGGCTTGCAGCACGCCGACCTGGAAGTTGTCGAAGGTGGTGTAGTAATCCACGTTCTTGCTGCCGACGATCAGGCGGTCATAGGCGACGACCTTGATGCCCTTGTCAGCGGCTTTTTGCAGTGCGTTGGAGAGGGTGGTGCCGTCGATGGAGGCAATCACCAGCATCTTCACGCCCTTGGTGATCATGTTTTCGATCTGGGCCAGCTGGTTGGGGATGTCGTCGTCTGCGTATTGCAGATCGGTCTTGTAGCCCTTGGCGGCCAGGGCGGTCACCATGCTGTTGCCGTCATTCACCCAGCGGGTGGAAGTCTTGGTGGGCATGGCCACACCAACGGTGCCTTTGTCCTGTGCCTGCGCAACCGGTGCGATGAGCGAGAAACCGAGTGCCAGACCAGCGGCCAGGGCCTTGAGGGTATATCTGCGAGCGTTCAATTGTGTCTCCTGTATGTGTTTCGTTGCTCTTTGCCCGGTGGGGAAAGATGCTGGATCATAAGAACGACATCGATATTCTTCCAATTGAGATTAGGGCAGTTTCCATTGCAAAACGTGGATTGGTAGTAACCCTTGGGTGCATAACGCGGCAGTTACAAACGCGCCCCGGCCAGCAAGCCACGCACCGCCAGGTTGTTGATGAGTGCGCGCAGGCCGAACTGCCAGGGTGCCGCCTCCTCGCACAGGCACACCTGGTTGCTCAAGACACCCAGGTGCGGACTGCGGATACTGACGCTGTCACCGATGTGGTGGGTAAAGCCGCTGCCGGCCTGGTCGCGGTCCTGGGTAGGCGCAAACAGGGTACCCAGGAACAACATGAAGCCGTCCGGGTACTGGTGCGCAGCCAGCACCTGCTGCACCAGTTCCAGCGGGTCGCGGCTGATCTGGTCCATCGAATTCACCCCGTCCATGACAAAGCCGTCTGCACCGGTCACGCGCAGCTGCAGTACTTCACGGCGCACATGGTCCAGCGTGAAGCTGTCATCAAACAGGCGGATGAACGGTCCGATGGCACACGACGCGTTGTTGTCCTTGGCCTTGCCCAGCAGCAGGGCGCTGCGGCCCTCGATGTCGCGCAGGTTGACGTCATTGCCCAGGGCCGCACCCTGGATCAGGCCGCGGCTGTTGACGGCCAGCACTACCTCGGGCTCGGGGTTGTTCCAGTGCGAATCGGCGCGTATGCCCACATGGCTTCCGGTGCCCACGCTGGACAGCACCGGCGCCTTGGTGAACACCTCGGCATCTTTGCCTATGCCCACCTCCAGGTACTGCGACCAGATGCCCTGGGCCTGCAGCGCGGCTTTCAATTGCAGGGCCTGCGCCGAGCCGGGCTTGATGGCCGAGAGGTCGGCCCCGATCTGCCCCACCACTTGGCTGCGGATGGCCTGGGCGCGGCTGGCGTCGCCCCCCGCCTTCTCCTCGATCACGCGCTCGATCATGCTGGCGGCAAAGGTGACGCCGGCAGCCTTGATCACCTGCAGGTCGCAGGGCGAGAGGAAAAAGGGTTTGCTGCGGTCGCGCGTGGCCTCGTTGCTGTTGCCCAGCAGGTCCTCCAGCGCGGCTACGCGCGTTCCCGCGCAGCTGCGAACCACCGCAGCGGGATGCTCCTGCTCAAGCAGGCTGCTCATGGTGGGTACCTGCGACGACAGGTCATAGACGCCATCGGCGCGCACGCACGCCACCGAGGGGCCGCCAATGCCAGCCGGGTTCCAGATGCGGGTGACCAGGGTGCCGGCATACCGGTCGGCGGGCAGGAAAGTGTCTTGTGGCATAGGGATGGTCCGTCTTTCAAAAACGTAGGCCGCACGCCGGGGAACGGCCGCGCGCGCCCATGATACGAAGGCAACTGATAATGCCCTAATCGCTTATTGCTGTCTTCCCATACCGAAACCGGTATGGTTAGCCCGCCCCGACCATCACCGTTGCCCATGACGAATTACAACCACTGGTTTATCCGCGCCCGGCTCAAGACCCGGCAATTGCTGCTGCTGGTGGCCCTGGCCGAAGAGGGCAACATCCACCGCGCCTCCCAGGTGCTGAACATGAGCCAGCCGGCGGCCTCCAAGCTCCTGAAGGATCTGGAGGATGTGCTGGAGGTGTCCCTGTTTGAGCGCCTGCCGCGCGGCATGCGCCCCACCTGGTACGGCGAGACCATGATCCGCCATGCGCGGGTGGCACTGGCCTCGCTGAACCAGGCACATGACGAGCTGCAGGCTGCCAAGAGCGGGCAGTTCGGCCAGGTCAGCATTGGCGCCATCACCTCGCCGGCGCTGATGGTGCTGCCCGAGGCGGTGCAGCGGGTGAAGGCCGAGCACCCGGATTTGCGCGTGTCGCTGCAGATCGATACCAGCGACGTGCTGATCGAAAAACTCAACCAGAACAAGCTGGACATCCTGGTCGCGCGCCTGTTTGCCCAGCATGACAAGAGCGATTTGCTCTACGAACCGCTCACCGAGGAGCCCATCAGCGTGGTAGCGCGCCCGGGCCATGCGCTGTTGAGCGCACCCGGCCTGACGCTGACGGATGTGGCCGAAGCCGGCTGGATTGTGCCGCCCGCAGGCAGCGTGCTGCGGCATCGTTTTGAGCTGATGTTTCAGGAGATCGGGCTGCGCGCGCCAGTGAATCTGATTGAGACCGGCGCCCTGCTGTTCACCACCAAGATGCTGCAAAAGAGTGACATGCTCAGCGTGCTGGCCACGGACGTGGCGCGCTACTACGAGGCGCACGGCCTGATGGCCGTGCTGCCGATCGAACTGCCCTGCCAGATGGAGGCCTTTGGCATCATCACCCGGCGCGACCGGCTGCTGTCACCGGCGGCTGAGGTGATGCTGCGGGCGATACGGGCGACGGCGCAAGAGGTGTATGGGCTGGC
>CANBTQ010000270.1 GCA_947372425.1 Comamonadaceae bacterium
TCCGGGCAGCTGCCCACGGCGGTGCCGGCATCGGTGCTGGACAACACCACGCCTGCCGGGTTGATCAAGAAGCCCTGTACGCCCGGGCCGCCCGGCAGTGCGTCTTTCAGCATGGCCTGCAACTCGTCCTGACAGTTGAAGGCCAGCGCAATACCACCCAGGGTGCGGTCCGAACCGGCCTGCCGGATGGGCGCGCAATAGAGGTAGGAGGCGGCACCATCGGCCAGCGCGTGGGGCAGCATGTCGGACACGGCATAGGCCTGCGCATCCGTGAGCGCCAGCGTGCGGCGCAGCAGCTCGGCGGGGATGTGTGCGTCGCTTGCCAGGCTGTGCGCGTCGCGCGACACGGCCAGAATGCGGCCCTGCCGGTCAAACAGGGCGACGCGCCGGTACACCGTGTACAGGTTGTTCAGGTGCGCCAGGATGGCGCCGGCCTGCGCGGTGGCCGCTTCGTCGGGCCCGGTGTCCAGCGTGCGCAGCACATCGGCCAACTCTTCCGATAGCGCCCACCAGCGGCAGTCATTGGCGCGCTCGTACAGGTTGCGGTCCATGATGTCCACCGCCAGCGTGGCATGGGCCGCCAGTTCGGCGTGCCGGCCCTGCAACAGCAGGCTCTTGAGTTCGCCAATGGCGTCGTCAAACACGGCAATGGTCTGCTGGCTGGTGCGGCCCACTTCGGAAAACAGCGGGCGCAGGGCCGAGCCCGAGCGCGTGTTGGAATCGGTCAGCTTGCCGTTCCAGATGACGCGGTTCAGGTCTTCTTCAATGCCGCGTGCGCGCGCAACGATTTGCCGCAGTTGCGGGTTGTCCAGCTCGATGCCGTTGTCCCTGTTTGGTGCGCTGCCCGGTGCCTGGCCGTCGTGGCTGTCGGGCCGGGCTGCAAAGGCCTGGTCCAGCCGCACCAGCGCGGCGGTGGTCCAGCCCGGACCCTGATAGCCCTGGTAGCCGCGCGTGCTGCAATGGGCAAACAGGTAATCCACGCCACCGTGGCGCAGGGTCGGTACGGCCTGGGCGGCGCCTGCGGGCCACTGCAGCGATTGGCGCGGCGCAAACAGCTCGGGGTTGCTGCAGGCCACCACACGCTTTTGCGCATCGAGCATCAGCAGCACGGTATGGCCGTCGGCCAGGGCCGCAAAAATCGAGGCCAGCTCCGAAGCCAGGTCAAACTTCAGCACCACGGCGCCGCACGCCGCCCCGCCGGGCGTCACGATCCGGTGCGCATACAGCAGTACATCGGCCGGTCCCGGGTAATGGTTGCTGGGCCCGAAGCACTCCACATAGCCGGCCGCCGCCTGGGCCTGGTACCACCAGCCGGGTGCCGGCTTGTCTGCGGCCGCGTGCGGCTGCAGGGCCAACAGAACGCGGGCCGCGGAGTCCAGCACCAGGATGTCGTCGTACACGGTGTACTTGGCGCGGTACGCGGCCAGCCGGCTGCGCAGGGCCTCTTGTGCGCCCTCTTGCGGTGCCTGCGCGTACTGCAGCAGCGGGCCGTCGGTGGCAATAAAGCCGACGTCGGCCGTGCGCTCAAACAGGTTGCGCACCAAAATGTCGATCGCCACCTGTGCACGTGCTGCCAGATCGTGCAGGCAGTTCTCCAGGTGGCTTCGTGCAATCTGCTCCACCATCTCGGTAGCCAAACGGCTGAAGGCCAGGCGCGTGTGTTCCAGCGTGGCGATATAGCCGGCCGATTCGGGCGGGCTGACCACCCGCGCCGTGGTCTCGATCACCTTCCAGCTCAAGTCCAGCTTCTTCAGGGTTTTTTCCAGCTTTTGCAGCGCTTGCATGCGCGGCACAACGACTTCAGTGGCAGTGTTCATCTTGTGTGCTCGTGTTTCCGCCTTGCCACGCAATAAACGCACCAGATTGAATCCGTGGTCGCGGCGTGGGGCGGTAAACTGTGGCGGTCAGGTATGTCGCTACAAAGTGACCCGGCAGCGATTCGGCAAGGGGGCCACCACGGTAACCAACCACCACGCATTGAAAACCACCTTCGATCCGAAGCGCCTGCTGCTGGACGTGCTGCTGATCGTGGCCGCGGCCGAAATTTCCGTCATGCAGGTCCTGCCGGCGCTGGCGCCTGCACGGGGTGGCCTGACCGAGGGCTTGCTGGACGTTGCGCTGCTGATGCTGTTGGCAGCGCCTGCCATTTACTGGCGCTTCATGGTAGCGCTCAAGCATGAAGGTGCTGCAGCCCAGTCGGCCCGCATGGGTTATGGCCGTACCCATTTTGCGGTCGGCCTGACGGCCCTGTCCCAGGTTCTTGGCCTGCTGCTGACCGCCGGTGGCGTCTGGTGGCAAAGCAATAACCTGGACCAGTACAACCAGTCACGTTTCGACCAGAGCGTGGATCGCCTCCAAACCGAGGTGTCGCGCCGGCTCAACCAGTCGGTCTATGGCCTCAAGGGTGCGCGGGGCGCGATTGCGGCCAACAGTGAATTCACGCGACAGTCCTTTCACGCGTATGTGGCCTCACGTGACCTGCCGTCCGAGTTTCCGGGCATTCGCGGATTTGGCTTTATCCAGCCTGTGCCGCGCACGGAGCTGGCACGCTTTGTAGCCCGCGAACGCGCCGCTGGCGCGCCGGATTTTGCCGTGCACACCCAGGGCACTGCGCCCGACCTGTTTGTCGTGAAATATGTGGAGCCCCTGGCCGATAACCGGGCGGCACTGGGGTTCGACCTGGGTCAGGACATGCGGCGTAGACAGGCAGTCGAATACGCGAGGGATACCGGGCAGCCCACCTTGCTGGCCGGCGTGGAAATGTTGCAGGACGTGCGGCACGCACCCGGCTTCCTGTTCCTGCTGCCGGTGTACCGGGGTAACACCACGCCGCAGACGGTAGCGCAGCGGCGGCACGACCTGATCGGCCTGCTGTATGCGCCGATTGTGGCGTCCGAGTTGCTGGGGTCGGTCACCCAGGTGGCCGATAACCTGGTCGATATCACCCTGTTTGACGGCACACAGGTTGATCCGGAGCAGCGGATTCTGGCGGTGTCCGGCTCTGATGTGGCAGAGCCGCCCCGGGCGCCTGGCAGCCCCGAGGCCTTGGCGCGTTTCACAGCCGTGCAGACGCTGACTGTGGGTAGCCGCGTGCTGACCCTGCAGGCCCGCAGCACCGATCGTTTTGTTGCCGCACAGGACCGCTCCAGCCTGGCGCTGATCGGCACGGGCGGCACCCTGGTGAGCTTTCTGATTGCGATTGCGGTCTGGTTGCTGGCCGTGGGGCGGCAGCGCGCGAGCGATATTGCAGAGGCCATGACGGCCGAACTCGATCGCATGGCCCAGGTGGTGCAGCACACCGACAACGCCGTGACCATCATGGATGGCGACATGCGCATCCAGTGGGTCAACCAGGGCTTTGTCCGCATTACCGGTTACAGCATGGACGAGGCGGTGGGCAAGACGCCGGGCGAGTTGCTGTCGTCGGGAAAAAGCGATGCGGCCGCCATTCAGACGCTGCTGAACGGTGCCCGCAGCGGCCAGGCATGCCGCGTGGAGCTGATCAACCGGGGCCGCGACGGGCGCGAATACTGGGCGGATACCGAGGTGCAGCCGCTGCTCGACAAGCAAGGGAACCTGGCCGGCTTCATGGAAATCGGCACCGACATCAGTGCGCAAAAGAAGACCCAATTCCAACTCGAAGCCGCCATGCGCGACGCCCGCGCCCTGCTCAACACCGTGGAGATGCATGCCATTGTGTCCACCACCGATGCAGAGGGTCGCATGACCGATGTGAACGATGCCTTCTGCCGCATCAGTGGTTACAGCCGCGAAGAACTGATCGGGCAGGACCACCGGTTGCTGCACTCCGGCGTGCAGCCGGCCGCCTTCTGGACCGAACTGTGGCAAACCATCGGCAGCGGCAAGCCGTGGCGGGGCGAGGTGTGCAACCGGGCCAAGGACGGCAGCCTGTACTGGGTGGACAGCATGATTGCGCCCTTTGTCGGCGACGACGGCCAAATCGAAAAATACATTTCCGTACGCACCGACATCACGGCCCAGCACAAGTCCGCCGAGCAGCTGCGCCAGAGCGAGGCTACCTTCGCGGCCTCGTTCCAGGATGCCGCCACCGGCATTGGCTTTGTTACGCCCAAGGGGCAATGGCTGCGGGCCAATCCGGCGATGTGCGAGTTCCTGGGCTGGATGGAGGACGAGCTGCATGAAATGAGTTTCATGGATGCCAGCCACCCGGACGAGTGGGCCACCGATGCCGAGCAGATGCAGCGTCTGCTGGATGGCGAGATACACGTCTACCAGCGCGCCAAACGTTACCTGTACCGCGACGGCAGCACGGTATGGGGACTGGCTAGCATGTCGGTGGTTCGCTCCAGTGACGGCCGGCCCGAATTTGTGCTGGCGCAGATCGTGGACATCACCGCGCGCAAGCGCGCCGAAGAGGCGTTGAGCCTGAGCAACGCATTGATGGAAGAGACCCAGGCGATTGCGCGGGTGGGCGGCTGGGAGCTCGACCTGGCCAGCGGCACATTGTTCTGGACCAGCGAGACCTACCGCATCCACGAAACCAA
>CANBTQ010000271.1 GCA_947372425.1 Comamonadaceae bacterium
ACGTCGGCGGTGGACTTGCGATTGATGAACTCATCAGCAGCAAAAACAACAGGGTCACCCTTCTTCTGGGCAATGCTGAAGGGCACGATTTCATCGACAAACTTGCCGGTGTCCTGCGCCGCAGCAGCCTTTTGCTGGCTGGCCAGCGCCAACGCGTCCTGCATCTCGCGGGTGATGCCATAGGCCTTGGCCACGTTTTCGGCGGTTATGCCCATGTGGTACTGGTTGTAGACGTCCCACAGGCCGTCAACAATCATGGAGTCGATCATCTTCCAGTCGCCCATGCGCTGGCCGTCGCGGCTGCCCAGCAGCACGTGGGGCGAAGCGCTCATGTTTTCCTGGCCACCGGCAATCACGATATCGCTGTCGCCGTAGGCAACAGACTGCGCGGCCAGCATCACCGCCTTCAGGCCGGAGCCGCAAACCGCGTTGATAGTCAAAGCCGGGGTTTCCTTGGCGATGCCGCTTTTCAGCAGCGACTGGCGAGCCGGGTTCTGGCCCTGACCGGCCGCCAGCACCTGGCCCAGAATCACTTCACCGATCTGGTCGGCGCCCAGGCCGGTGCGAGCCAACAGGCTCTTGATGACTGCCGCCCCGAGTTCCGGTGCCGGCGACTTGGCCAACGCGCCGCCAAATTTGCCAACTGCCGTACGCGCGGCCGATACGATGACGATGTCTTCCATGGTCTCTGTCTCCCGATGTAATCGTGAATGAAATGAATCAGGCCTTGGCCTTGACGTAGCTGCCCGGCGCGGGCATCAGCGCCTTGTATTTTCCCTTGCCATAGGTCTTGGGCGCGGCAATCTGCTTGCCGGCGTGGCCCTTGAGCCAGTTGGACCAATCGGTCCACCAGCTGCCCGGATGCTCCACGGCGCCCTCCTGCCAGGCCTCCTGGCTTTTTGGCAACTTGCCGTCGGCACGAATCCAGTGGCTGCGCTTGTTCTTGGCTGGCGGGTTGATGACGCCGGCAATGTGGCCCGAGGCACCCATGACAAAACGCTTCTTGCCCGGCAGTACCTGGGTCGATGCGTAGGAGCCGCCGATCGGCACGATATGGTCTTCGCGCGAGCCATAGATGTAGAACGGCAGGTCTACCTTGCGCAGGTCGATTTTCTCGCCGCACACGGTGGCCTTGCCGGGCTTGATGAGGTTGTTTTCGAGGTAGGTATTACGCAAATACCAGGCGTAAAACGGACCGGGCAGGTTGGTGCTGTCGGAGTTCCAGTACAGCAGGTCAAACGGCGGCGGTGTTTCGCCCTTGAGGTAGTTGCCTACCACATAGTTCCAGACCAGGTCATTGGGGCGCAGAAAGCTGAAGGTGCTGGCCAGATCGCCACCCTTCATCAGGCCGCCCTTACCCAGTTCGGCCTCGCGGTATTTGACGAAGGACTCATCAATAAACACATCGAGAACGCCGGTATCGGTGAAATCGAGCAAGGTGGTCAGCAGCGTGGCACTGGCCACCGGCTTTTCACCACGGGCCGCGAGCACGGCCAGCGCCGAGGTCAGCATGGTGCCGCCCACACAGAAGCCCAGGGCGTTGATGGTTTCGGCACCGGTGATGTCCTGCGTGACGGCGATGGCCTTGATGACGGCCTCTTCGATGTAGTTGTCCCAGGTCTTGTGACCCAGGGACGCATCCGGGTTGCGCCAGCTCACGACGAAAGTGCGGTGCCCTTGCGCCACGGCGTAGCGGATCACCGAGTTCTCGGGTTGCAGATCCAGGATGTAAAACTTGTTGATGCAGGGCGGTACCAGCAGAAAGGGCTTTTCATAGACCTTGGCCGTGAGCGGCTTGTACTCAATCAGTTGGAACAGTTCGCTCTCGAACACCACTGCGCCTTCGGTGGTGGCCACGTTCTTGCCCACCTCAAACAGGCTTTCGTCCGTCATGGACACATGGCCCTGCTGAATGTCATGCACCAGGTTCTTCACACCCTTGGCAATGCTCTCGCCCTTGGTCTCGACGGCTTTGCGCTGGGCTTCGGCATTGAAAGCCAAAAAATTGCTGGGCGCCGCAGCCGCAACCCACTGCTCCACCGCAAAGCGGATGCGGTTACGGGTTTTGGGGTCTGTCTCTACCGCGTCTGCCAATCCCATCAAGGTCCGGGCATTGAGCATGTAAACCGCAGCCGCGTAAGCGGCCATGGGGTTGTCGGTCCAGGCTGCGTCTGCAAATCGGCGGTCACCGGTCAGCTTGGGCGGCTTAAAACCCTCGGAAAACAGGCCCATGGCCGCTTTGGAATAATCCTGCTGCAACTCCTGCAGTTTTTCGGTTGCGAAATGGATTTCAGGTGTCTTCTTGGACAGGCCTGCGCCGACCGCGCCGGTGTCCAGGGATTTGAATGACTCCATTGCCTTGGACCAGCTTTCGGTCAACGACGCCTGAAACTGTTGCGCCGCCTGGTTCCAGAAATCGGGGGAGTTTTGTGTCACGTCGTCACCTTTGAAGTGGATCTCAGTTAGACCGCTAGTATCTCAGCTTGAAGCTCCTTTTTTCCTTACAAAAAAATATTTGAAAGCGCTATGTACATCGTTCCGATTGCCTGGATTTACGTGGCCCTGATGATGAGCGTGGCGGAAGCCTCCAACAGCAATGGCACCGTGCTGGGTGCCGTGTTTACCTTCGTGTTGTATGGCCTGCTGCCGGTCGGCCTGGTGATGTACATCATGGGTACGCCGGGCAGAAAGCGCCTGTTGCGTGCGCGCCAGGAGCAGGAACGGGCCGCGCAACCGCCCGCCGCCGCAGCGCCGGCACTGGCGGACTCAGCCGACCAGCCAGATGCAGGCGGCCTGGCGCCCGCTGACACCGTCACGCCGATGCGAAAAGAACCTTGAGGCATTGCCCACGGTGCACCAGGCATCGGTGCCATCGTTTCCAAACACACCGGCAATGCCCAGCGCGGCCAGACGCTGACGCGCCAGGCCGGGCAGGTCGGCCAGCCACTTGCCCTCCGTGTGGAACCTGAAGCAGCCGGCGGCCTGTGGTGATGCCTCTGTGAACGCGGCACGCACCTCCGTTCCGACTTCAAAGGCGTTCGGTCCAATGCAGGGCCCTAGCCAGACCAACAGCTCGCCGGCCGGTATGCCCATTCTGGCGACCGCCGTCTCGATCACGCCGTAGCCGCCGGCGCCCAACAAACCCCGCCATCCGGCATGGACCGCTGCAACACTGCGGCCGCTGGTATCGCACAACAGCAAGGGCAGACAATCGGCCACCATCACGGTGCAGGCAATGCCGCTGCAAGTGGTCCAGGCAGCATCTGTCGGCAGGCCGTCAGGGGATTCGTGATCCAGCCGCAGCATGTCGACGCCATGCACCTGATCCAGAAACACCGGGCGCGCGCCGGCTGCCGCCTGCAGACGTAGCCGGTTTGCCCGTACCGCCTGCGGGTCATCACCCACATGGGTACCCAGATTCAGGCTGGCATAGCGCCCTGTGGAAACGCCGCCCTGACGGCCGCTGCAAAGCGCCCGCACCGTTGCGGGAGCGGGCCAGTCGGGAACCAGATGGTCAAAATACTGCGTGGGCATGGCCAAAGCATAATCCCCACCAACCCCATTTACCCACACCGGAGCCCTCATGATTCTTGAACTGGCAGACATTCGCATCCACCCGGGCCAGAACGCAGCATTTGACGAGGCCATTGCCCGTGGCCTGCGCGACGTCATTGCACACGCCAAGGGATACCGCGGTTTCAAAGTCAACAAGGGCATCGAAAGCCCGGAGCGCTATGTGCTGCAGATTTTTTGGGAAACGCTGGAGAACCACACGGTGGACTTCCGTCAGTCCGAAGCCTTTACCCAGTGGCGCGGCATTGTGGGCCCCTTCTTTGCGACACCACCCGTGGTGGAGCACTTTGACCTGGTAGTCAAGTCGGTCTGATGCCGCTGGCGATGACCCGATCCGGAGAATTACCCATGCCCTATGTTGTCCCGCCCGCTGCCGTGGTTGCTGTGCCGGTGCACGGCAGTGCGCAATGCTTTCCGGTGCACCGCATTTATTGCGTGGGCCGCAATTACGAAGAGCACGCCAAAGAAATGGGTGGCAGCGGCCGCGAGGCACCGTTCTTCTTCATGAAACCGGCCGATGCGGTGCTACTGGCAGACGCCGATGGCATGGCGCGCATGCCCTACCCCCCGCTGACCCGCAATTTGCACCACGAAATCGAACTGGTGGTGGCTATTGGCAAGGGCGGCCGCAACATCCGGGCGGCCGATGCTGCGCAGCACATTTATGGTTATGCCGTTGGCCTGGACATGACGCGGCGCGACCTGCAAAACGACATGAAAAAGCAGGGCCGACCCTGGAGCATCGGCAAAGGCTTTGACCACTCCGCCCCGCTGGGTGCCATCACACCGGCACAGCAGGTATCCGGCATTGCGCAGGCTGGCATTGCATTGGACGTCAACGGACAGGTTCGCCAACACAGCACACTGGCCCAATTGATCTGGAATATTGGCGAAACCATTGAACAGCTGTCTGCCGCCTGGACCTTGCAGGCGGGTGATCTGGTTTTCA
>CANBTQ010000272.1 GCA_947372425.1 Comamonadaceae bacterium
GGCAACTTCTCGGCCTACGGCATCACCAAGGAAGACGACCCGCTGAGCCAGGCGCTGCACGGGCTGGTGAACAACGCGGCCTCACAGGATCACCAGATTGCGCTGCTGTGGCAGGCGATCGAGACGCTGTCGGCCCAGCGCAATGGCAATGGCGACTGCATGCCCGAAGATGCCGCCCGCACCGAATGCTTTGAGGCGGAAAAACTCAACCGCTTGCTGGGCGAATAAGCGCTTCAGGCGGCGGGCACGCGCTGCGGCCGCTGCGCCGACTTGGGCCGGAAGGCCTTGCACACGGTGTTGACGGTTTCCAGATACGGGCCACCAATCAGATCGATGCAATACGGTACGGCCGTGAACACGCCTTGCACCTTGGAATTGCCCTCGGCATCCTTCAGCCCTTCCAGGGTTTCGGCAATCGCCTTGGGCTGCCCCGGCAGATTGATGATCAGGCTTTGTTTGCGAATTACCGCCACCTGGCGCGACAGAATGGCCGTGGGTACAAATTCCAGGCTCACACGGCGCATCTGTTCGCCAAAGCCCGCCATCTCCTTGTCGGCCACGGCCAGCGTGGCTTCGGGTGTGACATCGCGCAGGGCCGGGCCGGTGCCGCCGGTGGTCAGCACCAGGGCGCAGCCGGCGTCCACCAGTTCGATCAGGGCCTGGCTGATGGCCTCTTGCTCGTCGGGAATCAGGCGGGCCTCAAACGTGATGGGGTTCATCAGCGCGCGTGTCAGCCAGTCCTGCAGTGCGGGCAGGCCCTTGTCTTCGTAGATGCCGCTGGAGGCGCGGTCGCTGATCGACACAATGCCGATGGTGACCGGGTCAAAGGGGTAGCCGTGCTCGCTGCTGCTCATGGTGGTCTCTTCAGGCGTCTTGTCCGCTGTAGCCGTCGCCCGCATGCAGGTCGGGTGCAGGCTGCTCCTGGGCTGCGGTGAGTGCTTCGCGCACCAGTTGGAAAATATCGCGGTAGGCGCGGCCGTGGCGCGGTGCCAGGCCGGGCTTTTCGGGCTTGGCGTCCTTGCGGGCCTGGCGTACCAGGGCGCGCAGGTTCTGGCTGTCGGTGGACGGGCTGAGGCTGATCCACTGGCCCACGGCATCTTCGTCGGCAATCAGGCGGTCACGCCACTGCTCGGCCTGGTGCAGCAGCAGGGTGTCCTTGGCCGAGGGCATGTGCTGCTCTTCGAGCGCCGCGCGGATTTCATCGTGCTGGCTGTCTTCGAGCTTGCGCATGAGCTTGCCGATGAACTGCATCTGGCGGCGTATGCCTTCGAAATTGGTGATGCGCTTGCACTCGGCCACGGCCTCCACCAGCTTTTCCGGCAGGTCCAGCCGGGCCATGAAGTCGGGGCGCAGGGTCAGCAAATCCTCGCCCAGCTTCTGCAATTCGGTGCTTTCGCGCTTGAGGTCGGTGCGGGTGGGTTCGTCGGTGCCCTTGAGCTCGCGCTTGTACTCCAGATCAAGTGCGCTGCCTTCGGCGACGAACTGACCCCGGACGTAATAGCCCTTTTTTAGTTTTCTTGACATAGCCAAGTATCATAGCCGTCGCCATGAAGAAACACCCCATCCCCCTGCAAGCGACTGCCGCCAAGCCCAAAACAAAGCAGAACGTTGCTGCCAAGCCGTCCGATACCGGCTTTGCCTACACGCTGCCCTTTTTTGAATCGCTGGTGGATGTGGCGTTGCAGGAAGCCAAGAAGGTCGGCGCCACCGATGCCGGTGCGGAAGTGTCGGAAGGCTGCGGCCTGAGCGTTTCGGTGCGCAATGGCGAGCTGGAGAACGTGGAGCGCAACCGCGACAAATCGCTGGGCGTGACGGTTTATGTTGGTCACCGCCGCGGCAATGCCAGCACCTCCGATTTTTCGCATGCCGCCATTGCACAAACCGTGCGTGCCGCCTACGACATCGCGCGCTTCACGGCCGAAGACACGTTTGCCAGCCTGCCCGACGAGATTGACATTGCCCCGCCGGAAGACCGTGCCCGCTCCCTCGACCTGTTCTACCCCTGGGCCGTGAGCAGTGAGCAGGCCGCCCAGCTGGCGCTGGAGTGCGAAGCCGCAGCGCTGTCCGTTGACAAGCGCATCACCAACAGCGAAGGCGCAGCCGTGTCGGCCCAGCAGTCGCAGTTTTTCAGCGCCCATACGCATGGATTCCGGGGTGGCTATGCCAGCTCGCGCCATTCGCTGTCGGTCTCGCCGATTGCCGGCAAGGGCGACGGCATGCAGCGCGACGCCTGGTACAGCTCGCAGCGCAAGGCCTCCGAACTGGCTTCGGCCCAGGCCGTGGGCCGTTATGCTGCCGAGCGGGCACTCAGCCGCCTGCGTGCCCGCAAGATCGCCACCGTGGAATGCCCGGTGCTGTTTGAGTCGCCCCTGGCGGCCGGCCTGTTGGGTACCTTTGTGCAAGCGGTGAGCGGTGGTTCGCTCTACCGCAAGAGTTCGTTTTTGCTCGACAGCATGGGCAAGCAGGTGTTCCCCAAGCACATCGATATTTTTGAAGACCCGTTCATCATGGGCGGCAAGGGCAGCTCGCCGTTTGATGACGAAGGCGTGCGGGTCCAGGCCCGCCAGGTGGTGGCAGCCGGCAAGGTGGGTGGCTACTTCTTGAGCAGTTATTCGGCCCGCAAGCTGGGCATGCGCACCACGGGCAATGCCGGTGGCTCGCACAACCTGACCTTCACCTCGCGCCTGACCCAGCCCGGCGATGACCTGGACGCCATGCTGCGACGCCTGGGCACCGGCCTGTTCGTGACGGAGCTGATGGGGCAGGGCGTGAACTACGTCACCGGCGACTATTCACGCGGGGCCAGTGGCTTCTGGGTGGAGAAGGGGCGCATCAAGTACCCGGTGCATGAGATCACGATCGCCGGCAACATGAAGGCGATGTTCAAGGGAATATTGGCAGTGGGCGCGGACACCTACAACTATGGTGCGAAGACGGTTGGGTCGGTGCTGATTGACAAGATGAAGGTGGCGGGGAGTTAAAAAACGCCCCGCAGGGAACAAGCTTCCCCCAAAAACCTAAGAAGCCAGCGCAGCCTTCACCGCAGCCGATACGGTCCCCATCTCGGCCTTGCCAGCCAGACGCGTCTTCACCACGCCCATGACCTTGCCCATGTCACCGGGCCCCTTGGCGCCAATCTCCGCAACGATGGCCTTCACCTCGGCCAGCACTTCGTCCGCAGACATGCGCTGCGGCAAGTAGACTTTCAGAACCTCGATCTCGGTAGCTTCCTTGTCGGCCAGTTCCTGACGACCGGCGGATTCAAAAGCGGCGATGGAGTCCTTGCGCTGCTTGATCAGCTTGTCCACCAGCGCCACCACATCGGCGTCGGTCAACACAATGCGCTCGTCCACTTCGCGCTGCTTGCAGGCAGCCAGCAACAGACGGATGGTGCCCAGGCGCTCGCTGTCCTTGGCGCGCATGGCGGTCTTCATGTCTTCGGTGATCTGGTCTTTAAGGGACATTGTGTGTTCTCCAGTGAAATTCGGGGCTCAGAATGAAAAATGCTCGCCGGAGCGTCCCCAGGCGAGCATTTTCTTGGACCGCCAGCTCCTGGGAGCTGGGCCGGTCAGAAACTTAGAACAGTTTCTTGGGCAGTTGCATGCTGCGGATGCGCTTGTAGTTGCGCTTGACGGCGGCTGCCTTCTTGCGCTTGCGCTCTGCAGTGGGCTTTTCATAGAACTCGCGTGCGCGCAGATCGGTCAGCAGGCCGAGCTTTTCGATGGTGCGCTTGAAGCGACGCAGGGCTACGTCAAATGGTTCGTTTTCTTTTACGCGGATGGTTGTCATTAATGAATGGATTCCAAATTGTGCTGAGCGAAGGTCACGGGGGAAGATCGGTGCCCCACACGCCACGCTCAGCGGTATTTCCTGTCTTAACTAGTATTGGCCGACAGGGAACTGCCAAATTAGCCTGCCATTATAGCCTTTGCGGCGCAACGGCTCCAAGCGGCTGTTTCAAGGTGTTTTTAGCCGCGCTGCCAGCCCCTGTGCGCAGGCAAACCCACTGGCCCAGGCCCACTGGAAGTTGTAGCCGCCCAGCCAGCCGGTCACGTCCACCACCTCGCCAATGAAGTACAGGCCGGGTTGTTTGCTCTCCAGGGTCTGGCTGGACAAGGCTTTGGTGTCCACGCCACCAGCCGTGACCTCGGCCTTGCGGTAGCCCTCGGTGCCGGTGGGCGTGAGTTCCCAGCGGGCGATGCGTTCGGCCAGCGCGTTCAAGGCCTTGTCGGGCGCTTCGTTGATGGGGCGTTCGGTGGCTTGTGCCGGCAGGCTTTGCGCCACCCAGGTATCGGCCAGGCGCGCGGGCAGCAGGGCGGCCAGCTCATTGGCGATGCGTTTGCGGGAGGTTGCCTTGGCCTGCTGCAAAAAGGCCGCCGCATCGGTGTCGGGCGCCAGGTTCAGGCGGATGGCGCTGCCCTCCTGCCAGTAGCTCGATATCTGCAGCACGCCCGGGCCGCTGAGTCCCCGGTGGGTGAACAGCAGGTCTTCGCGGAAGCGGGTGGTGTCCTTCTT
>CANBTQ010000273.1 GCA_947372425.1 Comamonadaceae bacterium
GGCTGGGACAGCTCCGGGAATTTGCCGGACTTATCCCAGTCAAAGCTGCCACCGTCCACCACCAGCCCGCCAATCACCGTGCCGTGCCCGCTCAGGAACTTGGTGGCCGAGTGGTAGACCAGATCGGCCCCTTGGGTGAAGGGTTTGACTAGCCAGGGCGAGGTGAGTGTCGAGTCCACCAGCAGCGGCACGCCGTTTTCGTGGGCAATGGCCGAGACCTCGGGCGTGTTCAGCACATCCAGGCCGGGATTGCCCACGGTCTCGCCGAAAAACAGTTTGGTGTTGGGCCGCACGGCGGCGCGCCAGCCGTCCAGGTCATCAGGTTTGACGAAGGTGGTCTCAATGCCGAAGCGGCGCAGGGTGTAGTGCAACAGGTTCTGCGAGCCGCCATACAGCGCCGTGGAGGCCACGATATGGCTGCCCGCACCCATCAGCGTCGCAATGCACAGGTGCAGCGCGGCCTGGCCGCTGGCCACGCTGATGGCGCCTACGCCACCTTCCAATGCCGAGATACGCTGCTCCAGCACCGCGTTGGTGGGATTGCTGATGCGCGAATACACATGCCCCGCACGCTCCAGGTTGAACAAGGATGCGGCATGGTCGCTGGACTCGAACACAAAGGAGGTGGTGAGATGGATCGGCACCGCGCGCGCACCGGTGGCATCGGGTGTGGCGCCGGCGTGCAGTGCGAGGGTGTCGAATCCGGGATCGGCGTAGCCTGCCATGGGGGTGTCTCCGCAGTGAAGTGTTCAAAATCCGGGCTGGAATGCTGCAGATTGTGGGCTATATTCAAGTTCTGTAATCCAACCCCGCGTCACTAGGAAAAAACATGAAAGTCAGCGATATCCTGCGCGTCAAAGGCGGCACGCTTTTTACGGCCCATCCGGATGAGCCGCTGGCCCGTGCACTGGACCTGATGGCCGAGAAAGATATCGGCTCCCTGGTGGTGATGGAGCACGGTGATCTGGTCGGCATGCTGACCTTCCGCGAAGTGATCCAGACCCTGGTGAAAAATGGTGGAAGCATTGGCAGTACCTCAGTGCGCGGCTCCATGGATGACGCCCCGCTGACCTGCACCATGGAAACCGATATGGATGAGGTGCGCCGCATGATGCTGGACCGCCATGCCCGCTACATGCCGGTGATGGACGCGCACATGCTGATGGGTGTGATCAGCTTTTACGACGTGGCGCGCGCCGTGGTGGACAGCCAGAACTTTGAAAACCAGATGCTCAAGGCCTACATCCGCGACTGGCCCGAAGGCGACACGCGGGCGTCAGACTAAGCCCCGGCCGCACTGCAGGGCGCCGCCTCGGGGATAATCTCCCGCATGAGCGGCAATACCTTCGGACTTTTATTCGCAGTCACCAACTTTGGTGAATCCCACGGCCCGGCCATTGGCTGCGTGATCGACGGCTGCCCCCCCGGCATGGAGCTCAGCGAGGCGGATATCCAGATCGATCTGGACCGTCGCCGCCCCGGCACCAGCCGCCATGTCACCCAGCGCAACGAGCCCGACGCGGTGCAAATCCTCAGCGGCGTGTACCAGGGCAAGACCACTGGCACGCCGATTGCGCTCTTGATTCAGAACACCGACCAGCGCAGCAAGGACTACGGCAATATCCTGGAGACCTTCCGCCCGGGGCATGCCGACTACAGCTACTTTCAAAAGTACGGCATTCGCGACCCGCGCGGCGGTGGCCGCAGCAGTGCCCGCTTGACCGCACCCATGGTGGCCGCAGGCGCCGTGGCCAAGAAGTGGCTGAAGGAAAAATACGGCACCGAATTTCGCGGCTGCATGACGCAAGTGGGCGATGTGCCGATTGCCTTTGAGTCCTGGGACCACGTGCCCCACAACCCCTTCTTTGCGCCGGTGGCCGATGTGGCCGCGCTGGAGGACTACATGGACGCGCTGCGCAAGGCGGGTGATTCCTGTGGCGCACGCATCCGTGTCTCGGCCAGCAACGTGCCGGTGGGCCTGGGCGAGCCGCTGTTTGACAAGATGGATGCGGACATTGCCTATGCCATGATGGGCATCAATGCCGTCAAGGGTGTGGAGATTGGTGCCGGCTTTGCCAGTGTGGCCCAGCGCGGCACCACCCATGGCGACTCACTCACACCGCAGGGATTTGCCAGCAACAACGCCGGCGGTGTACTGGGTGGCATCAGCACCGGGCAGGACCTGGAGGTGAGCATTGCCATCAAGCCCACCAGTTCCATCATCACGCCGCGCGATTCGATTGACTCGGCCGGCAACCCCACCCAGGTGGTCACCAAGGGCCGCCACGATCCGTGTGTAGGCATTCGCGCCACACCGATTGCCGAGGCCATGCTGGCCCTGGTGGTGATGGACCATGTGCTGCGCCACCGTGCGCAATGTGGCGACGTGCAGCACAGCCTGAAGCCCATTCCCGCCAGCTTCTAGAGCGCCTGCGGGTTCAGCGGTTTTTGCGCAGGGGCGAGTCGCCCACGATGCCCCAGCCGGTTGAGCCGGCGCCTGTTCCCCCGCTGGTTCCCAGGGGCGGCTGATCACGCTCCTGTTCCTGGTCCACGTACCACAGCGCCAGGCCGGTACCACCAATCAGGACGACGGCAATCAGCAGCAGCTTGGCTACGGTGAGCCAGAGGCTGGCTTCGTCATCGTCCTTGTCTTCGTCCTTCATACGCACATGCTCCCGCAATGTTGTGTCTGTCTGTTTGCCGCTATTTTCAGGCATGCGGGCTTGCACATCCAACGGTATGCTTTCTTGCATAAAAAGCATACTAATTTGGCAGCTGTAGGTATAAATACTAGGTATCTGGTGCAAACAAGTACCGTAACCAGTAGTACAAGTATCGTTCGCGCATCAGCGAGTCGGTATCTTCCATCTGTCAGTGCTGACTGCGAAAGCGCATTGAACAAAGCATCTCAATTAAACATTCTGGAGACAAAGACATGAAACTGAAAACCCGCGTTGCAATGGCTGCTGCCCTGGTCGCATCCCTGTATGGCGTATCCGCCTCGGCCACCGAACTGGTGATCGCCACCGTGAACAACGGCCACATGATCGAGATGCAAAAGCTCAGTTCGAACTTTGAACAGGCCAACCCCGGCATCACCCTCAAGTGGGTGACGCTGGAAGAAGGCGTGCTGCGCCAGCGCGTCACCACCGACATCGCCACCAAGGGCGGCCAATTTGACGTCATGACCATCGGCATGTACGAAACCCCGATCTGGGGCAAAAAGGGCTGGCTCAAGGAACTCAAGACCGACGCCGCCTACGACGCCAACGACATCCTGCCCGCCATGAAAGACGGCCTCTCGGTGGACGGCAAAATGTTTGCGGCCCCCTTCTATGGCGAAAGCTCCATGCTGATGTACCGCAAGGACCTGACCGACAAGGCCGGCATCAAGTTCGAGGGCCGCCCCACCTGGGACCAGGTGCGTGACGCTGCCGCCAAGATCCATGACCCCAAGAACGGCGTGTATGGCATCTGCCTGCGCGGCAAGCCGGGCTGGGGCGACAACATGGCCTTCCTGTCCACCATGGCCAACAGCTATGGCGCCCAGTGGTTTGACATGAAGTGGAAGCCGCAACTCGAATCCAAGCCCTGGAAGGATGCAGTCACCATGTACGTGGAACTGCTGACCAAGTACGGCCCTCCCGGCTCTTCGGCCAACAGCTTCAACGAAATCCTGGCCCTGTACAACGAAGGCAAGTGCGGCATGTGGATTGATGCCACGATTGCAGCGTCCTTCATCACCGACCCCAAGCAGTCCAAGGTGGCTGACAAGGTGGCCTTTGCACAAGGCCCCTACGCCGTGACGCAAAAGGGTGCCAACTGGCTGTGGGCCTGGGCGCTGGCTGTTCCGGCCGGCACCAAGAATGCAGAAGCCGCACAGAAGTTTGTGACCTGGGCAACTTCCAAGGAATACATCCAACTGGTTGCCAAGACCAATGGCTGGGCCCACGTGCCTACCGGCACACGCAAGTCCACTTACGCCAACGCCGAGTTCCAGAAGGCTGCCGTGTTTGCCGCTGCTGAAAAGGCTGCGATCGACTCTGCCAACCCCAATGACAGCACGCTGCCCAAGTCTCCGTATGTGGGCGTGCAGTTCGCGGCTATTCCTGAGTTCCAGGCGATTGGTCTGGCCGTGGGTCAGCAAATGAGCGCCATGCTGGCTGGCAAGACGACGATTGATGCGGCCCTGAAAGCGTCCCAAACCGCTGCTGAACGCGAAATGAAAAAAGGTGGGTATTACAAGTAATTCAGACCGGGCAATAGAAGCCGGACCTGAACGCGCAGTGGTCCACGGGCCACTGCGCTGCTGCCCTCTTTTCGACTCTCCAACCGAGCCCCATCCCCATGAAGAAACTCCTACCGCGGCTATTGCTCACACCGGCGGTGTTGAGCCTGCTGGTGTGGATGATCGTCCCGCTGGTGATGACGATTTATTTTTCCGTCATCCGCTACAACCTGATGCAGCCCGAGGAATCCGGTTTTGC
>CANBTQ010000274.1 GCA_947372425.1 Comamonadaceae bacterium
ACCAATGGCACGCTGTTCCAGCCGCTGAACCTGACCAACCTGATCCTGCAGAACAGCTACATCATCGTCATGGCACTGGGCATGTTGCTGGTGATTGTGTCCGGTCATATTGATCTGTCGGTGGGCTCGGTCAGCGGCTTTGTAGGCGCTTGCGCCGCGGTGCTGATGGTCAACCACGGCGTGCATTTCGTTGTCGCCACCATCATCTGTCTGGTGCTGGGCGGCGTCATTGGCGCAGCGCAGGGCTACTGGGTGGCTTTCTACAAGATCCCGTCCTTCATCGTCACGCTGGCCGGCATGCTGGTGTTCAAGGGGCTGGCCCTGGCCGTGCTGGAGGGCTCGTCGGTTGGTCCCTTCCCGGAAGAGTTCCAGTTGCTCAGCACCGGCTTCATCCCCGACCCGCTGCATGGTGAAACCCTGCGTGTCACCTCCCTGATTGCCGGCATCCTGATGGCGCTGGTTTTGCTGGTGAGCAAGGTGCGTGGCCGCGCTGAGCGCGTCAAGCACGGCATGGAAAGCGAACCCGCCATTCTGTTCATGCTGAAGAACCTGGTGTTCGCCGGCATGATCGCCGCCTTCAGCTACATGCTGGCGTCCTACAAGGGCTTGCCCAATGTGCTCATCGTCATGCTGCTCTTGATGCTGGTGTATGACTTTGTCACCTCGCGCACCACGGTCGGCCGCCGTATTTATGCCCTGGGTGGCAACGAAAAAGCGGCACGCCTCTCGGGCATCAAGACCGAGCGCCTGACCTTTTACACCTTCATCAACATGGGCATGCTCTCCGCCCTGGCCGGTTTGATCTTTGCGGCACGCCTGAACACCGCCACCCCCAAGGCGGGCCTCGGCTTCGAGCTGGACGTGATTGCGGCCTGCTTTATCGGCGGCGCTTCCGCCTCGGGCGGTGTCGGCAAGGTGCTGGGTGCGGTGATCGGCGCCTTCATCATGGGCGTGATGAACAACGGCATGTCCATCATGGGCATCGGCATTGACTACCAGCAGGTGATCAAGGGCCTGGTGTTGCTGGCGGCTGTTTGCGTGGACGTTTACAACAAGAAGAAGTAGCTCGCCGCTGCGCCATGGCATAAGCCCGCCGAGCCTGCAAAGGCTCGCGCGGGCTTCTCTTTTGAAGCGGCCGTCTGCAGTGCAGTCCGCCAGGCTCAGACGCAATGTGTGGCGACAGCGATGCCCTCAAGAGGCTGCGGCTTCGCTGTCCAGTTCGGCTGTCGGTGCGACGCCGCCACGAACCGGTCGGGTCATGCCCAGCAGGCGTGCGGCTTCCGATACATTTCCACGGGTGCTTGCCACAGCCAGCTCCAGCACACATTCGCGAGTCAGATCTGAAACAACTCGGTGACGGGCACGTTCAAGGCAGTTGCCAGTGCGGCCAAGACAACGATGGTGGCATTCGCCGTCCCGCCTTCAATGCGCGACAGGTAGGAGCGGAAGATGCCGCATTGGTCGGCTAGCTCTACTTGCGACAGTCCGGCCAGTTTGCGAAGTCGGCGGATTTGCCGCCCCGTGATGCTTTTCACATCGATATTTAATGCAAGTATGGTGTCCATACAACTCCCGGATGCCATGTGTTTGTGCAATTCGTCGGACCTTGGGCGCAGCAAACGCAGGACCAAGCAAGCCTTTCAAATTACAGCCCAGAGTGCCACTCGGGTACAGACCCTCCATGGGGCGTTTTTGCAACCCATACAGGGTGTTTCTCCGAACTTTCAATCGGTCAAGTGGTTCGTTATGGCATAGCGCGTCAGGTCTACTGCGTTGTGCAGTCCTAGTTTCTTCATCAGCTCACGCCGGTGGCCAATGGCGGTGTCGGTGGAGATATTCAACTGCTTGGCAATCTCGGCCGAGGTCATTCCCTTGGCCACAAGGGCCAGAATTTGCCGCTGTCTACGAGACAGGCGCGCATCAGAATCGCCTCCTGCATGCCCGCGTGGCTTGCCCGATGTGGTGTCGGCAATCAGGCTGGCGATGCGGTTCAGGAGGTCGGTGCCTTCGGCATTCAAACGCTTGCGCATCGTCACATCCAGCATGGTGCCCACCATGCGCAACGGCGCACCATCGGCCGCACGGTGGGTGACCCGACCACGGACCTGCAAATGCACCCAATGCCCCTGGTAGTGCCGAAATCGGTGCTCGCTCTCGAGGAAGGCCGTGTTGCCTTGCAGGCAATCCAGAACGTTGCGCTGGTAGCGCTCGGCATCGTCCGGGTGGATGTATGCCAGCCAATCTTCCTCTCGCGCGCTCAACGCACCCGGCGGATAGCCGAGTACCTCCAGCCATCCTGGCCCCACGTGTCCGCGATGTTCGGCAATGTCCCAGTCCCACATGGCAAGCCCCGATGCCTCCAAGGCCAGTTCAAGCTGTTCCTGGCTATGTAGCAGCTGCGCTTGCAAGATTCGGGTGTGCGTAAGGTCGCGGTCCAACGCGGCCTTCTCGGCCTCCATTTGAATGCGGTGAGTGGCATCGACGCAAAAGCCGCTTAAGCGTTCCACCACCCCATGGACATCAACAGTCAGGTCGCCGTAGGCATCCACCCAGCGCATCTGACCGTCCGGGAGAATGATGCGGTAATGATTGAACAGGACGCTGCGGGTTCTAACGGACTCTGCAATCCTGGCTTCGGCCGCTTCACGGTCTTGCGGGTGCAAGCGCTTGGCCCAAGCCTCGAACCCCGGCAGGTCTTTAGCTGGGTCCAGACCAAACAGTGCGTACATGCCTTCGGACCAATGGATTTCACCGGTCCGCACATGCCATGACCAACTACCCCCTTTGGCGGCGCGCTCGGCCAAAGCCAGAAACGTTGCACTGAGTGTCGCCAGACTGTCACTGCCGAGCTGCGTGTCAGCAGCATTTTTGGGGTGTGCGCGAGAAGCCATAGCGCAAAGTATCTTACATGCGCTTTGCGCCCAGCAGGTCGGCGCTAAGCAGCGTGTTGGCATTCCGGGTGCGCACCCTGTTCAGGCCATCGGCGACGTTGTGGGAAGAGGGTTTCATGCCACTTCAAGCCTTACTCCGAATGACCGGTTTTGCGCCGCACTTGACTTGCGATGGTGCCGCTTGGAAGTCCGCATCCAGCCTCTTGCAGCCCGCCAGATCGAAATGCCGTACGGCCGCATGCAGGTGTCGACTTTGACGACATGATTGCTGCATCGTTGCCTGTCTATCCTATGGCGGCAATGGCCGTTTTGGATCCGGCAGATCGCAGATTTCTACTGGTAGCGCGGCACTGCCGGTCAATGCCGTGCACCCATGCTGACATCGCATTTCCGCGCCTGCCAGCCGCAAACCGCGTTGGCTATTCATCGTTTCGGGCTTGCAAACGCCATCAACACATCATGTCGCCACACTGCAGGCCGTGCCGCAGTTGCGGGTGCTGCGCCGCTCCAGCAGCACCGACGCGCCAAACACAAACAGCCCGATAAACGACAACATGGCGCCCACATAGCCGGTGGCTGCAAAGCCGTAGCCATAGGCAATCACCATACCGCCTAGCCACGCGCCCAAAGCGTTGGCGATGTTAAAGGCCGAGTGCATGGAGGCGGCTGCCAGGGTCTGGCCGTCGGCGGCCACGTCCATCAGCCGGGTTTGTATGGCCGGACCTGCGGCAAAGGTACAGCCGATCAGGAAGGTTGCGGTGCACAGCATCACCGGCTGGGCCGCAGTCAGGCTGAACAGCGTCATCACCACGATGTTGAATACCAGCATGCCGCCTATGGTTCCCATCAGCGACCTGTCCGCCAGTTTGGAGCCCACGACATTGCCCACATTCATGCCGATGCCGAACAGGGCCATGATCACCGGGATCATCGCAACCGGCATGTGGGCCACCTCGGTAGCCGTGCTGGCGATGTAGGAGAAGACCGAAAACATCCCGCCAAAACCGGTGGCGGCCAGTGCCAGTGTCAGCAGCACTTGCGGATGGGTGAACGCCACCAGTTCCTGCATCACGCCGGCACCCGCTGCCGGCTTGTCGCGCGGCAGGTAGATCCAGATCAGCGTCACGGTCAGCGCGCCCATCAGCCCCACGGCGAGGAACATCACACGCCAACTCAGGGTTTGACCGAACAGCGCCATGACCGGCGTGCCAGCCAGTGTGGCACCGGTGAGCCCCAGCATGACATAGCCCACCGCGCGGGCGCGCATGTCGATCGGCACCAGCGACGCAGCGACCAGCGCCGATACGCCGAAATAGGCACCATGCGGCAGACCGGTGAGAAAGCGCAGCACGATGAAGCTCAAGAAATCAGGTGCCAGTGCACTCGCCAGATTGCCGATGGCAAAAACGGTCATCAGAATGAGCAACAGGCTGCGGCGCGAAGACTTGGCACCGGCAATGGCAATCAGCGGCGCGCCCACCACAACCCCCAGCGCGTAGGCGCTGATGACATAACCGGCTTGCGGAGTCGTCACCGCAAAGGTGGCGGCCACATCCGGCAGCAGGCCCATGATGGCAAATTCACCCGT
>CANBTQ010000275.1 GCA_947372425.1 Comamonadaceae bacterium
AAGGAAACCACGCCGTTTTACCCGCGCAGCCCCTATGCCGTGGCCAAGATGTATGCCTACTGGATCACGGTGAACTACCGCGAAGCCTATGGCCTGTACGCCTGCAACGGCATCCTGTTCAACCACGAAAGCCCGCGCCGCGGCGAAACATTTGTCACCCGCAAGATCACCCGCGGCTTGGCCAATATTAGCCAGGGCCTGGAAGACTGCCTGTACATGGGCAATATCGACGCCCTGCGCGACTGGGGCCACGCCAAGGACTATGTGCGCATGCAATGGATGATGCTGCAGCAGGACAAGCCCGAAGACTTTGTGATTGCCACCGGCAAGCAATACAGCGTGCGCCAGTTCATTGAATGGACGGCCGCGGAACTGGGCATGCCGCTGACCTGGCAAGGGCAGGGCGTGGACGAAGTGGGCTACTGGGGCGACAAGGCCATCGTGAAGATTGACCCGCGCTACTTCCGCCCGGCCGAGGTGGAAACCCTGCTAGGTGACCCGAGCAAGGCCAAGGCCAAGCTGGGCTGGGTGCCGGAGATCACGGCGCAGGAGATGTGCAAGGAGATGGTGGCCGGGGACCTGGCCAAGGCCAAGCAGCATGCGCTGTTGAAGGCCAATGGGTATAGCGTCAGCGTGAGTGTGGAATAGGCCTACGATGAAAATTGCGGTGGTCGGAACAGGCTATGTGGGACTCTCCAACGCGGTTCTACTGGCGAGGCACAACGAAGTCGTTGCGCTGGACATCGTGCCCGCGCGGGTGAACCTGATCAATCGCAAGATATCGACGATTGAAGATGCAGATATTGACCGTTATCTGCAGCAGGAGTCACTCAACTTGAGGGCCACCCTGAATCCTGAAGATGCATACCGCGATGCACACTTTGTGATCATTGCCACTCCGACGGACTACGATCCCGAAACCAAC
Source organism: Comamonadaceae bacterium (assembly GCA_947372425.1). GTDB lineage: Bacteria > Pseudomonadota > Gammaproteobacteria > Burkholderiales > Burkholderiaceae_C > Allorhodoferax. The sequence continues at coordinate 926 of CANBTQ010000275.1, forward strand.
TACTTTGACACCCGATCCATTGAGTCTGTCATTCGTGATGTGATGCGCATCAACCCGCAGGCGGTGATGGTGATCAAGAGCACGGTTCCGGTAGGCTACACGGCCAAGATCAGAAGCCAGATGGCTTGTGACAATCTCATCTTTTCCCCGGAATTCTTGCGTGAAGGCAAGGCGCTGCATGACAACCTGCACCCCTCGCGCATCGTGGTGGGAGAAAAGTCTGAGCGTGCGCAGGCCTTTGCGAATCTTCTGAAACAGGGCGCTCTCAAACCTGATGTTGCAGTGCTGTTAACAGACAGTACCGAGGCCGAGGCCATCAAGCTGTTTGCCAATACCTACTTGGCGATGCGCGTGGCTTATTTCAATGAGTTGGACACCTACGCGGCCACGCATGCCTTGGATTCGCGGCAAATCATTGATGGGGTCTGTCTGGACCCTCGGATTGGCAATCATTACAACAATCCATCGTTTGGGTACGGCGGTTACTGCCTTCCCAAAGACACCCGGCAACTGCTGGCGAATTACCAGGATGTACCTCAGACGCTTATCAGTGCCGTGGTGGCTGCCAATTCAACCCGCAAAGATTTTGTTGCTTCGGAAATCCTGAAGCGCAATCCCAAGGTGGTCGGTATTTATCGACTGGTCATGAAGGCTGGCTCGGATAATTTCAGGGCCTCCAGCATTCAGGGCATCATGAAGCGCATCAAGGCCAAGGGTGTCGAGGTGATTGTGTACGAGCCCGTGCTGGAAGATGCAGAGTTTTACCGATCACGCGTGCTGAAAGACTTGGACCAGTTCAAGCGGGAATCCGATGTCATCGTCAGCAATCGCCTGGATGCCACGCTTGCAGATGTGAAGACCAAAGTCTTTACCCGCGACCTGTTCGGCATTGACTAACGAGACGAGGAATAGGACACCATGAGCCATTTTGCGCAATTGATACTGCCCACATTTTCTGATCCACGGGGATCTCTGACGGTGCTGGATGGATCGCTTCCTTTTGTGCCGGTGCGTACCTACTGGATTTATGGCGCCGATGGCCAAACGCGCGGCGGGCATCGCCATCAGCATACGCGGCAGGCGCTGATTGCCATCAATGGTTCCATCACCATCTACATGAATGATGGTGTGACGGCTGAAAATGTGGTTCTGGATCAACCAGGAAAGTGCCTTCTGGTGGAGCCCAAGGACTGGCACACCATGACTTTTGGCAAAGGGTCGGTTCTGATGGTGATGTCTTCCCACCCCTATGACCGGTCCGAATACATAGACACGCCCTACGAGCTGAAGTAACCATGATTGAGTACGAAAGTCTTGCGAATTCCAATGCCCAGTTCATGGCTGAGTTGGAGGCCGCAGCATCCAGGGTGATTCGCGGTGGCTGGTATGTTCTCGGACAGGAAGTCGCGGCCTTTGAACATGAGTTTGCCCAATTTGTGGGGGCCAGGCATTGCATCGGTGTGGCCAACGGGCTGGATGCCTTGATCCTGTCTCTGGAGGCGCTGGACTTGCCCAAGGGCAGTGATGTTCTGGTGGCTTCCAACACCTATATTGCAACCATTCTGGCGATCATTCGTGCCGGTCACAGACCTGTTTTGGTAGAGCCGGAACTGGCGACATTCAATATGGATGCGGCGCTCTTGGGAAGCGCCATGACTTCCAATACCCGTGCTATCTGTGTCACCCATTTGTTTGGCAAGACCTGCCGCATGGATGCGATTGGCGCGTTCGCGGCGGAGCATGGGTTGAGAGTCATCGAAGACTGTGCTCAGTCCCATGGCGCGCGCTTGGGCGCGCAGATGACTGGAACCTTCGGAGACGCGGGTTGCTTCAGTTTTTACCCCACCAAGAATTTGGGTGCGGTGGGTGATGCCGGAGCGATTGTGACGAACGATGATGCCTTGGCAGACCGGCTCAGGCATTTGCGCAACTACGGCTCCAAACAGAAATATGTGAACCGTTATGTCGGGGTGAATTCACGTTTGGACGAGTTGCAGGCGGCTCTGCTCCGGGTCAAATTGCCGCACCTGGAAGCAATGACCCTGCACAAGCGCGCGCTGGCGGAAATCTATTTCGCCAATCTGCCAAATCAAGTAGCGTTGCCACGTCAGCGTGCCGACGAATACGATGTGTTTCATATTTTTGGTATCCGCCATCCGCAACGCGACGCATTGCGCCAGTATCTGCTGGACCATGGCGTCAAGACGGAAGTGCATTACCCGATTCCACCACACCGTCAGGAGGCGATGCATGGCATTCTTTTGGGTGAATTTCCATTGGCAGATGCGTTACACAACACCGAGTTGAGTTTGCCGATTTCCGTCGGGCATACCGCAGGCGATGTTGCGCATGTATGCGAGGTAATCGCCGGTTTCATGCATGCGAATGACTAGGGGCCTTGCTTTGGCCACATTCAGCGTAGAAGTCGTTTGAGCAATATTCTCAAAAACGCAAGCTGGTATTTGCTTGAGAAGACAATCCGTCTCGCGGGGGCCTTCCTGGTGGGGGCATGGGTTGCGAGGTACCTGGGGCCTGAGCGGTATGGCACTTTTGCTTATGCGACGGCATTGATTGCCACCTTGGGTTTCATGGCGTCCTGGGGCATTGAGTCGCTTGTCATTCGGGACTTGGTGCAAGAGCCCCGACGGCAACAACAAATTGTTTCAACCTATTTTCTGGTCCGCATATGCGGTGCGATTATCGTGCCGGGAATTGCGGTGGCCTTTTTATTGTGGAGCCATCCGGGGGAAAGCGAGCTCCTGCTGGTATCGATTGTGTTGAGCGTGGCCATGCTGCTTTCGTCTATGGACGTTGCCGACTGTTGGCTGCAGGCCCAGCAACGGTCAAGTGCCACCTCGCTGATCCGGCTGGTTGGATTTTTGATCGGTGCGGCGGCAAAGTGCGTGCTGGTTTTGGTAGGCGCTCCGCTGGTCTGGTTTGCAGCAACCAACGCGCTGGAGTCCACAGTCATTGCGGTGGCTTACTGGTTTCTGTTGCGAAAAGGTGGAGTCACGGTCGCACTGGGAAACTGGGATTTCAGCGAACTCAAGCGTTTGGTTCTGGATGGCAAGACCATGATGCTGAGTGGTTTGACGGTCGTGATCTACAGCCGCCTTGATGTGCTCGCCATTGGAGGACTTATTTCCAAGGAGGCGCTGGGCCCATACGCCATGGCGGCCAGTATGTGCGGTGCCTGGAATATGGTGGGGATGTCGGTTGCTCAAGCCTGGGCGCCACACATCAGTGCAGCAAAGGCCGTTGGCACCACCAAATACATTGCCGTGTTGCGGCGATTTTTGCTGGCCTGTCTGCTGCTGTCGGTTGCCGGAAGTCTGGCCATCGCGGGCATGTCGACTTTCATCTTTGACCAGCTGTTGGGGCCAGCATATGCTGCGGGTGGCAAAATCCTCTCCATTCTGGTCTGGTCCTCCGTGCCGGTATTTTTGGGCATGGCCACGAGCCAAATCATCGTCAATGACAAGTTGTATTGGGTTTCGCTGTTTAGAACTTCGTTGGGAATGTTGATCAGCCTCGCATTTGTGGCGCCTGCAGC
>CANBTQ010000276.1 GCA_947372425.1 Comamonadaceae bacterium
TGCTGACCACTTCGGTGCGGGGCAGGCCATTGGTGCCGACCACTGCAGCCAGTGCGGCGCTGGGGGTCAGGGCCTTCATGAAGGCGGCGTTGACGGTGCGCTTTTTAGCGGGAGCCTTCTTGGCAGCAACCTTTTTGGCAACGACCTTCTTGGCCGGAGCAGCGGCCTTCTTGGCGGGTGCGGCCTTTTTGGCAGGAGCAGCAGCCTTCTTGGCTGGTGCTGCGGCCTTGACGGCTACTTTCTTGGCTGGTGCCGCTTTTTTAGCGGGAGCAGCAGCTTTCTTTGCTGGAGCGGCTTTTTTTGCGGCCGGTTTTTTTGCAGTTGCCATGATTGATTGTCCTTCTAGAAGTTGATTAATCACCAGTGAAAAACCGCTTCTTCCCTGGTAGACCGCATGCTACTGGAGAAAATAGGCGTTTCCAAGCGGGAAAATACTTTTTTCACTCGGGGATGTTGTTTTTTTTCATTGGAGAATCAGGCATTTACGCAAAAAGGAGCGCCCCAGCATGAGCCAGTCGTTTGCAACCTGTGATTTTTGTGATGTGCACAAGGCGGACAGCTCCGGTGCATTCCGTATTTTGCCTCCGGTGTTTCGCGACTTTGGTCTGCACACCAGCTTTTGCGGCCCGGTGGAGACCGTCAAGTGCTTCGAGGACAACACCCTGGTCAAAGCCGCAGTGGATGCGCAGGGCTGGATCGATACGCCGCAGGGGCGCTTGGGCAAGGTGCTTGTGGTGGACGGCGGTGCCTCGCTGCGCCGCGCGCTGCTGGGTGGCAATCTGGGTGCAGCCGCCGCACGCAATGGCTGGGCCGGTGTGGTGATTGACGGCTGCGTGCGTGATACGGCCGAACTTGCGGCACAGGCCGTGGGCATACGCGCGCTGGCGCCGATTCCGCTGCCCACCGAGAAGCGCAACGAAGGGCAGAGCAATGTGGCGGTGCAGATCCAGGGCGTGTGGGTGCGACCGGGCGACTGGCTGTATGCGGATGCCGACGGCATGGTGGTCAGCGACCAACCCTTGCAATAAGCGCCGGCGCCCGGTCTGCCGCCTGTTACACGTGCGGCTCTATCGGTGTTGCGCTCTGGCGCCCGGGCAGTGTGGCCAGCAACACGCCTGCCAGGGCAATGGCAAAGGCCAGCAGTTGGGTCCCGCTCAGACTCTCTCCCAGCAACAGCACACCGACCAGGGCCGCCGAGACCGGCAGCAGCGCGGTGAACACGCCGGCATGTGCGGCCGGCACGTGCCGGGTTCCGGTCATCCACAGCCACACGGTCCATACGCTGGCAGCCAGCGCGTAGAACACCAGCAGCAACCACGACGACGCATGCACGGCGGCAAAATCGAACTGCAGCGCCGTGTAAAAGCCCAGCGGCGTCATCAGCAAAAAGCCGCACAGGTTGATCAAGGCTGAAATGCGTTTGGGTGATACCGCTCCGGTGAGCTTCTTGCCGATCACGGCATAAAAGGCCTCGCACAATACGGCACCGAACACCAGCAGGTTGCCCCACAGCATCCGGCTGCCATCGTGCGCGCTGCCGCTGGCGGCAGATGGCGCCTGGCGCGTCAGGGCCAGCAGGCCGATGCCCAGCGCACCGCAGGCCACGGCGGCCCAGATGCGCGGGCCTATGGTCTCTTTCAAAAACACCCAGCTCATCAAGGCCACCACGGCTGGAATGGCCGCCATGATGACGCCGGCCGACACCGCGCTAGTCATGCTCACGCCAAACAGCATGCAGATGGAAAACAGGAAGTTGCCCAGAAAGGATTCCAGGAACAGCAGCAGCTTGGTGTGGCGCGTCAGAGGCGCCTCCGTCGCCGGCTTCCTGAGCCAGCCGGCCATGGCAATGCCGCCTATGCCAAAGCGTAGCCAGGCCAGCAAAAACACCGGCAGTGCCGCCACCAGCGGCTTGCTGAGTGCCACATAGCTGCCGGCCAGGGCCATGCTCAGGGCCAGATAGCCGTAGGCCAGCCAGTGGCGGTTGGAAGGGGCGGTGGAGCGGGGCATGGGTTTCGGGCGCAGTGCAGGGCGGGCAAAGCGGCACAGCGTACACCATGGGCCGGTGCGCGCCGGCGCCAGTGGCTTGGCGCGCTGCCGCTGAATTGGACCCAAGCCCGGTGTGCTTGGTGCGCTACCGTAGCGGCTTCGCGACTCACGCAGCAGGGACCCCCATGGCCATCGGACAATTTGCATACGCCAACAACAGCAACCGTTTTCTGGCCGTGCCAGAACTGGACGCGCAGCCTTTTGCCCTGTGCGGCGTGCCGTTTGATGGCGCAGTCACCAACCGGCCGGGCGCGCGCTTCGGGCCGCAGGAAATTCGCCGTGCCTCGTTGATGCTGTGTGACGGCATTCATCCACTTTTTGACGTCAGCCCGCTGGGCCATCTGGGTGATGCCGGAGACATGCGCCTGCCCAATGCCTCGCCGCTGACAGAGGTGCGTGCGGCCATCGCGCAGCAGGCTGCCAGCCTGATGGCGGCCCACCACTGCGTGTTTGTGGGCGGTGACCACTCGGTCACGCTGCCGCTGTTGCGCGCCCTCAGTGCCCAACACGGGCCGGTGGCGCTGATTCATTTCGATGCCCATTGCGATACCTGGAGCGAGCACTTTGGCGAGCCCTCCGGCCACGGTACCTGGACCTATGAGGCGATTCAGGAAGGGCTGGTGGATCGCAGCAGGACGGTGCAGATCGGTATCCGCTCCAGCGGTGCGCGTGCGGCCCGTGAATACGTGAAAGACCAGGGCGGCCTGATCTACACCGCCCGTGACTTGCGCGGCCGGGACGGTGAGCGCCTGGACGCCATCCTGGAGCAGATCCGTGCCCGCATCGGCAACACGCCCTGCTACCTGACGCTGGATATCGATTGTCTGGACCCGGCCTTTGCACCGGGCACCGGCACGCCCGAGCCCGGCGGCATGAGCAGCGCACAGGTCATGACCTTTCTGGAAGAACTCGCGCCGCTGAATTTTGTCGGCATGGACTGCGTGGAAGTCGCTCCGGCCTATGACCATGCCGAACTCACCAGCAATGCGGCGGCACAGTTCATCTGGACCTACCTCTGCGGCCAGATTGCCAAGACAAGCGCCTGATTGTTTGAAAGACTATTCCATGCTGCTCGACTCCGACACCCAGCTCAACCAGACAAGTTATTACGAAGCCAGCGCCCGGCGCGACCCGGTGGGTGAGCCTTTGCAAGGTGACATCACGGCCGACGTGCTGGTGGTGGGCGCGGGCTATGCCGGCCTGTCCTCGGCCATCGAGCTGGCGCAACGCGGCTTCCGTGTGGTGGTGCTGGAGGCCGACCGCATCTGCAGCGGTGCCTCCGGGCGCAATGGCGGCCAGGCCATCGTGGGCTATGCCAGCGGGCAGGAACCTTTTGAGGCGCAGCTGGGCAAGGCCGGGGCGCGCAGGGCCTGGGAGATGTCAGTGGAGTCCATGGCGTTGCTGGCCCGTCGTATTGCCGAGTTCCAGATCGACTGCGATTGGGTATCCGGTTACCTCTATGTGGCGGACTCGGCGCGCAAGGCGCGTGCGCTCGAAGCCGATATGCAGGCCATGGAGCGCGACTATGGCTTTCAGGTGGACTTTGCGCACGGCACGGATGTGCAGCGCCATATCCGCAGCCCGCGCTACTGCGCCTCGGCCTTTGAGCGCAACTCCGGCCACTTGCACCCGCTCAAATTCGGCCTGGGCCTGGCGCGGGCAGCGCGCAGCCTGGGGGTGCGGATTTTCGAGAAGTCGGCGGTGGTCGATATCCAACGTGGTGCGACGCTCAGGGCCAAGACCACCCGGGGCTCGGTTACGGCGCAGTGGGGCGTGCTGGCCGGTAACTGCACCCTGGGTGAATACGGCCCGCGTGTGGCGCCCGAGCTCACCCCGCGCATCATGCCGGTGGGCACCTACATGATTGGCACGGCGCCGCTTGCCCCGGGGCAGTGCGAGCAGCTCATCCCCAGCAACGCGGCGGTGTGCGACAACAACTTTGTGCTGGACTATTTCCGCTTCAGCGCCGACCAGCGCATGCTGTTTGGCGGCCGCGTCAGCTACTCCACACGCACGCCGGCGGATCTGGGTGCGGTGATGGCCAGGCGCATGGGCCAGGTGTTTCCGCAGCTGCAGAACGTGCCGGTGGATTTCGTGTGGGGTGGCTTTGTGGACATCAGCATGAACCGCGCGCCCGACTTTGGGCGCCTGGGCGGCAACCTGTTTTACCTGCAGGGCTTCAGTGGCCACGGCGTGGCCCTGACCGGGCTGGCCGGCAAGGTGGTGGCCGAGGCCGTGGCCGGCCAGGCGGAACGCTTTGATGTGTTTGCCACATTGCAGCACCGCAAGTTTCCGGGCGGGCCGCTGCTGCGCACACCCAGCCTGGTGCTGGGCATGGCCTACCACCAGCTCAAGGATTTACTCTAAGGGCGCACGCCGGTCTGCTGCACAAGCAGGCGTGTGGGTGTCGTGGTCTAT
>CANBTQ010000277.1 GCA_947372425.1 Comamonadaceae bacterium
TGGGCCTTGCGCTCCATGGCGTCGTAGTCAATGGCTTCGTTGGCGTCCAGGCCGTAGCTCACCACGTTGAACCACTTGCCACTCATGTTCAGCGGCATGCCGTGGGTCAGGTGGCCGCCTTCGGCCAGGCTCATGCCCATGATGGTGTCACCGGGCTTCAAAAAGGCCAGGAACACGGCTTCGTTAGCGGACGCGCCGCAATGAGGCTGCACATTGGCAGCATCGGCACCAAACAATTGCTTGACGCGGTCAATGGCCAGTTGCTCGGCCACGTCCACAAACTCGCAGCCACCGTAGTACCGCTTGCCGGGATAACCCTCTGCATACTTATTAGTAAGCTGGCTGCCCTGGGCCGCCATGACAGCGGGGGAGGCGTAGTTTTCGCTGGCGATCAGCTCAATGTGGTGTTCCTGGCGCGCGTTCTCGGCCAGGATGGCCTTCCACAGTTCGGGGTCGGTTTGTTCAACGAGGATATTGCGGTCGTACATGGCAGTCCTTTAAGACAATGGGCCTGTGGGTGTGAGGGTACACAGGGCTGCCCAGGCGAACGGCTGATCGCAACGGCTTGTAACCACCGTGCGGCAACGCTCCCCTGTGGTGTCCCACATCAACCCTGACAGCTTGTGTCATGGGCCTATCGCCAGTCGCGTGCGGGCCGAGTTTAACTGACCGCGATCAAGAGCTGAAAAGGCTGGCTACGGTTTCGGTGGCCGGTTTGGTGTTTGCAGGGGCTTTGACGGGCACGACTTGCGGAGCTGCCAGTGGAACGGATCGACCTGCAGCCACCTGTTTCAGACGGTCATGCTCAGCCAAGACCTTGGCTGCATAGCCATTGTCGTCTTCCAGATTGCCCGCACCCACGTAAAACTTGAGGCCACCCTCCAGCGATCCGGCGCGGGCAATGCATTCTTGCAGCACCTTGACGCCAACACGCAGGTTGCTCAACGGGTCGAACGCGGCGAACTGTCCACCGAAGTTGTCGTACTTCTCGCTGTGGATCTTGGTCATCACTTGCATCAGACCCTGGGCCCCCACATTGCTTTGGGCAAACGGGTTGAAGCCGGACTCAACGGCCATGATGGCCAGAATCAGCGTGGGGTCCAGCTTGGTCCGGGCCCCGGTTTCATAGGCCTCGGCCACCAGCGCACTCAAGGGTTCGGGTGCAATGCTGTACTTGCGGCTGAGCCAGTAGGTGACTGCAGCCTGCTGCTTGGGCAGGTTTTTAGGGTCAGCAGCTGTTGCACGGTCCACGGCTTCGGTGTTGCTGACAAAGCCGTTGATGGCTGCTTGGCGGTCCTGCAGCCAGGAGATCAATTGGATCTCACCGGCTTCGCGGAGTTCCGGCCGGGCGGTCAGGGTGATGGTTGCAAACATCACGGCCAGGCCCAGCAGTGCAAAACCGTTGTGGGTAATTTCAAAAAAGCCCTGGGCAATGTCGCTTACAAAGATGCGAAGCCCACGGGTGAATTTTTCGGTCGCTGTCATAGCTTTTCCTTCTTAGGCGGGTACCCGTTCCATTCGCACTGACAGAATTGCCGGTACACAGGGCGGACACCACGTTTGGGTTGGTACGCTATCAATATCCTGCGGCGTCTTCTAGACATGTGCAGCGATTTGAATATGCCGAGTTCGGCAGCGGATGCGGGTTATCCCTAGTGATTTCAGGGATGCGCGGATTCTAGGGTGATGCGATATAACTCGTCAACCATAACAAATCAGTTTGTTATTCATTTAAATCCATTTAAAAGCCTGAATGCAGGCCCGGTGCGGGTTGTGAGCGGTCATGCACCGTGTTGGTTTTTTCAATCGCGACGGTTCTGCCCATTAAGACGCGAATTTGAACTCCATCAATCCGCTGACTAGACTGCGCGGGTCTGTGCATACGGATATCTGTCGGCAGTAGCCAGTCCGCGCTGTATGGGCGTGTGATAAAGCGGCCCCGACATTGTTTGAAGGCAATCTCTTGCCTTCAGTCTGCCTCCGGACGTCATGCTCCAGGGGTGGCGACAAGGGTGACACTGGACTGCTGGTCCGTCACCAAGCCCGGATTTCTTCAGAAATGCAGAGATCCGGGCTTTCTTTTGCGCCATTGGGACCCGCACTGCAGCAAAAAACAAGGAACCCCGCTATTTAGCGGCGAAAATAGCAGGCTGTATCACCCCTTACCCTGACCTGAGCCTACCGTGACGTCAACTCATTCCGCAAAACATATCGACATTTCCCAATTGGACGCTTTGACCAAGGGTGCTTTTTCCGCGCCAACAGCGGGGGAGCGGGCTGCACGCGTCCGTGATTGGCTGGCAGGCAAGCCGGCGTCCGAAGAACTGGCCGCGGTGTTCAAAGAACTTAGCGTCAAGGACAAAGGCGCAGCCAAGCTGGTGCGCGAGCGCCTGGATGAGATTCGCCGCTCCAAGGGGCAAGAGGCGCTGGCAGCGGAGTGGGCCACCAAGGCGCAATCCTTGCTGGCGGTGACCAAGCTCAATATTGCGGATGCATTGGCCTGGCAGAGGGATGCTGCCAAGGCGGGCGCGCCCCTGAGCAAGGAGCCGTTGGCGACGCTCAAGCTGGAGCTGGCCGAGCGGGTGCGCAGCATTGAAGATTTGCAGCACCAGGTGCAGGTGCAGCGTGAGGCCGCGGTGCTGCTGGCCCAGCGCATTGAAGTGCTGTCCACCAAGCCGTGGAAAGATGCTGAGCAGGCGCTGGAAAGTCTGCGCGCCGATGTGGACCATTGGCAAGCGCAAGCTGCCGCGTTGGTCGCCCATGCAGGCTGGTTGAGCGTGGACCTGAAATTCCCGCCGCTATTGGATGCTTCCCGCGCACAACTGCTGGTGGTGTGGGATGCATTTCAGGCTGCAGTAACGCAGGCCCTGGCGGCGTCTGCCGACCCCAGTGCTGCCTTGCCACCGGTCCCGGTTTGGGCAGATGAATTGCGCGTGGCCCGCGGAGTGCCGGTTGAGGCGGTTGCCAGGCCTGCCAAGCCGCAGGTGGACCCGGAAGTGCGCGCCAGTGCCGCCGCGGCGGTGAAGGACGCACTGACCAAGCTGGAAGCCGAAGTTGGCGAGGGCCATGGAAAAGCCAGCGCGGGTGCAGCCGCAGCCTTGCGTCAGGCTTTGAAGGAATTCGGCAAACTGATTGACGCGACACTGGAGAATCAGTCGCACGCCGCGCTGGCAGCGGCTGGCGAACTGGAAGGTTGGCAGCGCTGGCGCGCCGACCAGTTGCGCGAAGAATTGGTAGCCAAGGCAGAAGGCCTGCTCAAGCGTCCGGAGGGCCAGGCCATTGGCGGACGCAAGATGCAGGAAAATCTGCGCGCCTTGCGTGAGCAATGGAAGCAAACGGACCAGGGTGGTGTGCCCAATCACGGGCTGTGGAAGCGCTTTGACGAAGCCTGTAACGAAGCCCACAAAGTGGTCGAAGTCTGGCTTGAAAAAGTCAAGGCCGAGGCCATGGAGCACAAGAATCAGCGCCTGGCACTGATTGAAGAGGTAAATGCCTGGGCCACTGCAAACCGCACGGCGCTGGATGACGACTGGAAGGGCTTTAGCCGTATCCTGCATCAGTTTGGCGACCGCTGGCGCGATGGTGGCCATGTGGGTGAAAAAGCGTTTGCCGAATTGCAGCCACTTTGGAAGCAGGCCATTGCCAATGCGGCAGCGCCGCTGGAAGCCCTGCAGGCGCAAAGTCTGATCGCCCGCCAGGCCATGATTGAAGAAGCCAAGGTGCTGGGTGCCTCGCCCCTGTTGCGTGTGGATGCTGTCAAGGCACTGCAGCAGCGCTGGCAAGCCGAGGCGCATACCGTGCCGATGGACCGGCGTCAGGAGCAGAAGCTGTGGGATGCCTTTCGCAAACCGATTGATGACGCGTTCAACCGCAAGACCCAGGAGCGCGAAAAGGCGCAGACCAGCCTGAATGCGCATGACCGCACGGTGCTGGAGGCCGCCAAAGCGCTGGAGGCAGCCAATGCAACGGCCGATGCACAGGCGATCCGCGCCGCCATGATCGGTCTGGAAGCCGCCTTGAGTGGCCAAGCCCAGGCCCAGGCCGACGTCCAGGATGCGGGTGCCCAGGTTGATGCAGCCCAAGTGGCCATTCAATCGGATGCGCTGGCGCCCGCCGGCGAGGCGACTCCGGTGGCAGATTCCGAACGCTCTACCGACGCGGAGCCGACAGCACCGGCAGCCCCTGCGGTGGCCAAACCCAAGCCTGTGCTGGCCGTTCGGGGTGACGATCGTCCGGGCATGAAGACAGAAGCACCTGCACTTCCGGCAGGGCGGGGCGGCAAGTGGAATGACCGCAAGGAAGCACCGCGCGGTGGCCGCGATGGCAAGCCGGACTTCCATGCGCGCGGCGAGGACCGTCCGCGCACCGGCACCTGGCATGAGACTCCCCGTTTGGGTGACGCGGCCTTCCGGGCCCAGCGTGAAGCCTTGGAGCACGCCCAATTTGCGCTCAAG
>CANBTQ010000278.1 GCA_947372425.1 Comamonadaceae bacterium
AGCGGCAGCTCGGTGGTGGCCTTGATGCAGCTCAGCACAATATTCGAGCGCACACTGCCCACGCCGGGAATGCGCGTCACCCGGCGCAGCACCGACTCCGACAGGCTGCGCAGGTCGGCGGCCACGATGTGCAGGATGTAGTCGGACTCCCCGGCAATCGAATAGCACTCCAGCACCTCGGGCAGCAGCGCTATCTCGCGCTCAAACACCAGGCCCTCATCGCCGCTGTTGCGCGTCAGCGCCACATAGCTCACCGCCCGCACGCCCAGGCCCACGGCCTCGGGGCTGAGCAGGGCGACAAAGCGCTGGATAAAGCCGGCGGCTTGTAATCGCTGCACCCGGCGACTAACCTGAGAAGGCGAGAGGTGGATCTGCTCGCCAATCTGCTGGTGGGTGGCATGGCCGTCACGCTGCAGCGCAGCAAGCAGACTGATATCGTAGGAATCCAGTTGCCGGTCTTCCGAATTTTGGCTTTTCATGCACGAATGATGCACTAAGACATCCCATAGCGCTTCAAATCGCACACCTCTTGCGGGGCATTTCTCCAACAATCCTTGGGCATTACAACCACGTGAGGATGACGACCATGGCAGATTTGTTTGAGAACCCGATGGGCCTGACAGGCTTTGAATTTGTGGAGTTTGCAGCGCCCGTGGCCGGCGTGCTGGAGCCGGTGTTTGAGCGCCTGGGCTTCAGCCGGGTGGCGCGCCACCGTTCCAAGGACGTGGACCTGTACTGCCAGGGCCATATCAACTTCATCATCAACCGCGAGCCGCACAGTGCCGCCTGGTACTTTGCTGCCGAGCACGGCCCCAGCGCCTGCGGCATGGCCTTTCGGGTGAAGAACGCCAAGCAGGCCTATGCCCTGGCGCTGGCCAACGGCGCCCAGCCCATGGAGATGCCGGTAGGGCCCATGGAGCTACGCCTGCCCGCCATCAAGGGCATTGGCGGCGCGCCGCTGTACCTGATAGACCGCTATGAAGACGGACAGAGCATTTACGACATCGACTTTGACTTTCTGCCCGGTGTGGAGCGCCACCCGGTGGGCCACGGCCTGCAGGTCATAGACCACCTGACCCACAATGTGTACCGCGGCCGCATGGCCTACTGGTCGGCGTTTTACGAGCGCATCTTCAACTTCCGCGAGATCCGCTACTTCGACATCAAGGGCGAGTACACCGGCCTCACGTCCAAGGCCATGACCGCACCCGATGGGCTGATCCGCATCCCGCTCAACGAGGAAGCGCATGGCAAATCCGGCCAGATCGAAGAGTTCCTGATGCAGTTCAACGGCGAAGGCATTCAGCACATCGCCCTCCTGAGCAACGACCTGCTCGCCACCCTGGACAGCATGCGGGCAGCCGGTGTGCCGCTGATGACGGCGCCTTCCGCCACCTATTACGAGATGCTGGAAGGCCGCCTGCCGAATCACGGCGAAGACGTGAGCGCCCTGCAGATGCGCGGCATTCTGCTCGATGGTGTCAGCCAAGAGGGCGAACGCCGCCTGCTGCTGCAAATCTTCTCGCAGACGCTGCTGGGGCCGGTGTTCTTTGAGTTCATCCAGCGCAAGGGGGATGATGGTTTTGGCGAAGGCAACTTCAAGGCCTTGTTTGAATCCATGGAGCGCGACCAGCTGCGCCGTGGCGTGCTGCAGGCCGCCTGAACTTCGGAGAAGCCCCATGAAAATTGACCGCATCCACCACGTGGCCTACCGCTGCCGGGACGCCAAGCAAACCGTGCTCTGGTACCAGCAGATGCTGCACATGGACTTTGTGCTGGCCATTGCCGAAGACCGGGTGCCCTCGACCAAGGCGCCCGACCCGTATATGCACGTTTTTCTGGACGCGGGCATGGGCAATGTGCTGGCCTTCTTCGAGCTGCCCACCCAGCCGCCCATGGGGCGCGATACCAACACGCCCGAGTGGGTGCAGCACATCGCATTCCAGGTGAAAGACCGGGCCGAATTGCTGGCCTTCAAGACCCACCTCGAAGCCAACGGCGTGCCGGTGCTGGGCGTGACCGACCATGGCGTGTTCCATTCGATCTACTTTTTTGACCCCAACGGCCACCGGCTGGAACTGGCCTGCCCCGACCCGGATGCAGCCGCCCAGCTGCAGCGCCTGGACGCCGTGAAGTGGGACATGCTCGAGGAGTGGAGCCAGACCAAACGCGCGCCCCAACACGCCGCCTTTCTACATGTCAAGGAGTTCTCGCCATGACCCTGGATGCCACGCACAACCCCCTGGCCCACAGCTGGGTGGAATCGGCCAACGACCCCTGCTGCGACTTCCCCATCCAGAACCTGCCGTTTGGCCGCTTCCGCCTGGGGCCCCATGCGGAATGGCGCGCCGGCGTGGCCATTGGCGCGCAGGTGCTGGACCTGCAGCAGGCCGGCCTGCTCGACAGCGCGGACATGGCAGCGGTGATGGCGCTCTCCGCCAGCCAACGCCGCGCCCTGCGCCACCGCCTGTTTGAAGGCCTGCGCAGCGGCAGCCACCTGCAAAGCCATTGGGAGCTGGCGCTGTTTGTGCGCAGCGAGGTCGAAATCGGCCTGCCCTGCCCGGTGGGCGACTACACCGACTTCTACACCGGCATCCACCACGCCACCACCGTGGGCAAGCTGTTCCGCCCGGACGCACCTCTGCTGCCCAACTACCACTGGGTGCCCATCGGCTACCACGGCCGCGCCTCCAGCATCGCCGCCAGCGGCCAGTGCTTTCACCGCCCGCACGGCCAGGTGATGGCCGCCGGTGACAGCGCACCACAACTGCTGCCGACCCGGCGCATGGACTATGAGCTGGAGCTGGCGATCTGGGTCGCGCAGGGCAACGCCTTGGGTGAACCGGTTTGCATGCAGCAGGCCGAGGACCATGTCTGGGGCCTGTCGCTCTTGAACGACTGGAGTGCCCGCGACGTGCAGGCCTGGGAGTACCAGCCCCTGGGCCCCTTTCTGGCCAAGAACTTTGCCACCACGGTGTCGCCCTGGGTGGTGACGCTGGACGCGCTGGCCCCGTTTCGCAGCAAGCCGCTGCGCCCGGCCGATGCGCCCCAGCCCCTGCCCTATCTGGACAGCCCGGCCAACCGCAGCAGCGGCGCCTTCGATATCGAACTCGAAGTCTGGCTGCAAACCGCCGCCATGCAAGCGGCCGGGCTGGCCGCGCAACGCCTGTCGCAGTCCAACTACCTGGACGCCTGCTGGACGCTGGCGCAGCTGCTGGCCCACCACACCGTCAACGGCTGCAATCTGCGCGCCGGTGATGTGCTGGGCACCGGCACACTCTCCGGCCCCCAGGCCGAGCAAGGCGGCTCGCTGCTGGAACTCAGCCAAGGTGGCAAGCTACCCTTGACCCTGCACAACGGCGAGCAGCGCACTTTTCTGGAAGACGGCGACACCGTCATCCTCAAGGCCTATGCCGAACGCGCCGGCGCGCGGCGCATCGGCTTTGGTGAATGCCGGGGCACGGTGCTGGCAGCGCGCGTCTGACTTACTTCGAAGGGGGCAGGTCAAAGCCGTTGGCGCGAAATGCCTGCTGAACCGGCGGCGAGGCCAACAAGTCCAGCAGCCGCCGAGCCGCCACGGGATGGGGTGCGTGTTGCCCCACGGCGGCAACATACACGGTCTTCAATTGCACCGCTTCGGGCAGTGGCACCAGGGGTTCCAATCCGGCTACCGAACTGGCTTCACTGAACTGCCCCATTGCCACATCAATCTCGTGGGCGGCAACCGCTTCCATGGCATTTTGACCTTCGGGGTACACCCTGAGCTTGGACTGCATCACGTCGGCCAGGCCCAGCCTGGCAAAAAGTTTGGACAGGTAAATGCCCGTGGTGGCACCCCGGGCGGGGTCCGCAATGCCGACCGACCCGGCCTGCGTCAACACACGCTGAAGCGCAGCAACATCAGCCAGGTCCAGCGGCGCCCCGCCCTTGGCCACCGCAGCACCCAGGCGCACCGTTCCCAGCGCTTGTTGACTTGCAGCATCCACCAGATTGCGCGCCACCAGCTCGGCCATCGCGGCCGGCGGAACAATGACCACATCAAACAAGGCGCCTTGAATGGCCTTGTCGCGCATGGCACCCGCTGTGCCGAATTGAAATTGAACCCGGTCGTCACCCGCGCCGGCGAACAGCTCAGGCACTTGGGCCACGGAGGTCTTTACCGCCGCCGCTGACAACACCTGCAGGGGTTCGGCATGGGCAGCCAGGGTGCAGGCAGCGGCCAAAAGCCACGTTGCCAGCCATTTGGAATTTTTCATGGTGTGCTTCTCCCTTGCAAACAAGTTACGGCGTTAGCGGCGAACACAGTTCAACCAGCGTTCCGTCCGGGACAATGGTGTAACCGAATTGCATGATTCACTCCTGGATTACAAGGCCCCGTCGGCCTTCAACACCACACCGCTCAGGCCGGCCACCAGTTCGGGCAGCATGGGCACCAT
>CANBTQ010000279.1 GCA_947372425.1 Comamonadaceae bacterium
CAACTCATCCATCGACAGACCGTGCGCAGCAACCTGAACACCTCCCTGTCCCGGCTTCATACGGATGTCCGCCGGATTGATGCCTGCCAGCCCGGAAACACGCTCACCCAGCGATTCAAGTTGCAGCATTTTGGCCTGCATTTCGCCCAGCCGCTTGGCCATCACATCGATGTTCTCTCGCATGAACCGGTCGCGCTGAGCTACCTCATCCCGCACCACCAGGCGCACCAGCGTGCTGATCACCGGCCAGCCTTCGCGTGCGCCCTTCAGGAAAACCCAATGGTAGAGGCCGGCCGATAGCAGCATCATGCAAAGCGACAGCAACAGCACGGTCGCACCCAGCCGCAATCCACTCAGTTGGATGGCGTGGCTGCGGGACAGCCGTGCATCCGTGATAATCAATTGCATTCCCAATCCTTCCAAGGGGCCATGATCCGCCGCAACCATGCTTTCACGCTGTTACAGGCGACCCAGGAGTCTGAAACACTCAGCCGTTTGTGCGATCTCGCCACGGAATCTGCACAGCGTCTCAAATCGGTTGAAACACTGTTGCCTGCTTCGCTGCGCGCCTGCATCAAGCCGGGGCCGATAGAAGGCCCGGTCTGGTGTTTGCTTCTGGAGAGCAATGCAGCCGCAGCAAAGGTAAAGCAACTCCTACCCGCCTTGCAGGCGCACCTGCGCTCCAAGGGGTGGGAGGTTAACGCAATTCGGCTGAAGGTACAAATGACGCGCAATAGCAACTAAAACAGGCATTGCGGTATGGGAAACGAATGGTGCCGCTTGTCGGAATCGAACTGACGACCTACCGCTTACAAGGCGGTTGCTCTACCAACTGAGCTAAAGCGGCACGGGCTGAATTCTAACCCAGGGCGCAGCTGCTATTTTCCGCCGCACCCATCAAATCACTTGATCCGTGTCAGTGAGGGTCGGCCACCGCCATTCGGCCGGGGGCCGCCATCTGGTGCAACCACGTCAGGCTTCTCGGATGGTACCGTGGTCAGCGTCACCGGTTGCACCTCAGCAGTTGGCGCCACGCCTGATTCGGAACTTGCCAGCAGGGGAAAAGCCATGCCCTGACCGTTCTCACGGGCGTAGATGGCCAGCACACGGTTCACAGGCACCAGGATATCGCGCGCCACACCGCCAAAGCGCCCTTTGAACTCGATGTAATCGTTGCCCAGCTTCAATGCACTGGTGGCATCAAAGCTGATGTTCAAAACGATCTCGCCGTCCTTCACATACTCATTGGGCACGCGCACGGTTTCGTCCACCAGAACGGCTATGAAGGGTGTAAATCCGTTGTCGGTACACCATTCATACAAGCCCCGAATCAGATAAGGGCGCGTGGACGGCGAGTCTTTGGCATCAATCATGTGCGGTCCCCGGCATGACTACTTGCGCATGACCTTTTCAGAAGGCGTCAGCGCCTCGATATAGGCCGGACGCGAGAACACACGCTCGGCATACTTCAGCAGCGGTGCAGCGTTCTTGCTCAGATCAATACCGTAATAGTCCAGACGCCAGAGCAGCGGTGCAATCGCTACGTCCAGCATGGAGAAGTTGTCGCCCAGCATGTACTTGTTCTTCATGAACACCGGGGCCAACTGCGTCAGGCGGTCACGAATGTGGGCACGGGCTTTCTCCAGCGCCTTTTCATTGCCCTTGGAGGCGCGTGCTTCCAATGTGGACACGTGTACGAACAATTCCTTCTCAAAGTTCAGCAGGAACAAACGCACGCGGGCACGGTCCACCGGATCGCCGGGCATGAGTTGCGGATGCGGAAAACGCTCGTCGATGTATTCGTTGATGATGTTGGATTCGTACAGGATCAGGTCACGCTCAACCAGAATCGGCACTTGTCCGTAAGGGTTCATGACACTGATGTCTTCGGGCTTGTTGTACAGGTCCACATCACGGATTTCGAAGTCCATGCCCTTTTCAAACAACACAAAACGGCAGCGGTGGGAAAAGGGGCAGGTTGTTCCTGAATACAGCACCATCATGGCAATAGACTCCTAAAAATTAAAAAGAGCGGGCTGCCACAATTGCAAGAATTGCGAGCCCACTCTCTGGTGTCCGGATTCTCTTCTGAAGAATCCGGACCGGATGCAAAGCTTACTTGACGTCTTTCCAGAACGCTGCGTTCATGCGCCAGGTAAACAGAGTCAGCACACACAAGAACAACAGCACCCAAACCCCCAGACGCACACGGGTGTTTTGCGCTGGCTCGGCCATCCACTGCATGTAGTTCACCAAATCGCCCACGGTCTGGTCGTACTGCTCGGTGGTCATGGTGCCGGGTGTGAGTTGCTCCCAACCCTTGAACACGTGCACTTCATGTCCGTGCTCTTCTGTGGTTTCATAGATCGGAACGCGCTTGCCCTGCAACTGCCACAAGGCATGCGGCATACCGAT
The DNA here is from genome assembly GCA_947372425.1 of Comamonadaceae bacterium. Taxonomy (GTDB): domain Bacteria; phylum Pseudomonadota; class Gammaproteobacteria; order Burkholderiales; family Burkholderiaceae_C; genus Allorhodoferax. Next base: position 2,416 of record CANBTQ010000279.1, read on the forward strand.
GTTCGGGAAGGCCAGATTGTTCCAACCGGTAGGCTTGGTGTCATCAACGTAGAAGGTACGCAGGTAGGTGTACAGATAATCAGCACCAGTGCCCTGACCTTGCGACGCGCGCGAACGCGTGATCACCGACAGGTCGGGCGGGTTGCCGCCGAACCATGCCTTGGCTTGCTTGGGGTCAATCGCAGCCACCATGTTGTCACCCACTTTTTCGGTGGTGAACAGCAAGTTGTCCTTGATCTGTTGCTCGGTCAGACCGATGTCCTTCAGCCGGTTGAAGCGCATGTAGGCTGCAGAGTGGCAGTTCAGGCAATAGTTCACAAACACCTTGGCGCCATTTTGCAGGGCACCCAGGTCATTGGTCTTTGCAGGCGCCTTGTCCCAGGCGATGCCACCGGTGTTGGCCTGGGCTGTCAGGGACAGGCCCAAAGCCATCAAAAGGGAAACGAGTACTTTTTTCATTGTGTTTGTTTCCATTTCAGTGGGCAACAAAGTTAACGCGCTTGGGCACCGGCTTGGGTTCACCGATCGCGCTCCACCAGGGCATGAGCAAGAAGAAGCCGAAATAGAACAGGGTGCCGATCTGCGAAATACGGCCACCGATTTCGGAGGGAGGCAATGTACCCAGGTAGCCCAGTGCCAGGAAGTCCACCACAAACACGGCATACATGTACTTGTGCCAATCAGCGCGGTAACGGATCGACTTGACCGGGCTGTTATCCAGCCAAGGCAGGAAGAACAGAATCACCACGCCACCGCCCATGGCCACGACACCCCAGAACTTGGCATCGATACCGCCCAGGAAGGGCATGGCCTTCAACAGGGGGCCGAACACAGGTGCCAAGAAACCGAGCATGTTGGCCAGACCGGGCAGCATGCCCAGCGCCACGGCGACGCCCAGGCCTGCAACCCACAGCGGAGCCGTGAATATCTTGGGCAGGCGTTTGGTGCCAAAAAACACAGCCGCCAGCACGATCAGCGCCAACACCGTGGCCATCTCGCCCGTCACCGCACGCAACATCGAATAGAAAGGCGTGAAGTACCAGACCGGTGCGATGTGCAGGGGGGTTTTGAACGGATCAGCCGGGATGAAGTTGTTGTACTCCAGGAAATAGCCACCAAACTCCGGCGCGAAGAAGATGATGGCAGAGAACACCATCAAAAACAGGCTGACACCGAAGATGTCATGCACGGTGTAGTACGGGTGGAAAGGGATACCGTCCAGGGGGTGACCGGCCGCATCGCGCGGTGCATCAGGACCCTTGATTTCCACGCCATCCGGGTTGTTGGAACCCACGTCGTGCAGCGCCAGCAAGTGCGCAACCACCAGACCCAGCAGCACCAGCGGCACGGCAATCACGTGGAAGCTGAAGAAGCGGTTCAAGGTGGCGTCGCCCACCACATAATCGCCACGGATCAGCAGAGCCAGATCGGGGCCGACAAAGGGCACGGCGGCAAACAGGTTCACGATCACCTGGGCACCCCAGTAGGACATTTGTCCCCAGGGCAGCAGGTAACCCATGAAGGCTTCGGCCATCAGGCACAGGAAAATGGCGCAGCCAAAGATCCAGACCAGCTCGCGCGGCTTGCGGTAGCTGCCGTACATCAGGCCACGGAACATGTGCAGATAGACCACAACAAAGAAGGCGGATGCGCCGGTGGAGTGCATGTAGCGGATCAACCAGCCCCATGGCACGTCGCGCATGATGTATTCAACCGAGCCAAACGCAAGCGCTGCATCGGGCTTGTAGTGCATGGTCAGGAAAATACCGGTGGTGATCTGGATCACCAGCACCAGCAGGGCCAGCGAACCAAAGATGTACCAGAAGTTGAAGTTCTTCGGAGCGTAGTACTCCGACATGTGCACCTTGTAGGCGTCGAAGGCGGTGGGGAAACGGTTGTCAAGCCATGTCAACGCTTTTTCAGCCAGTGGGGCATCGGGGGAAACTTGTTTAAATTCAGCAGCCATCACGTATCCTGTTACAGGTAGGGTTCTTTGCGATTGCGTGAATCAGGTCT
>CANBTQ010000280.1 GCA_947372425.1 Comamonadaceae bacterium
GTGTTTCACGCCAAGTTCGGCGAGGGCACGGTGCTGACGCTGGAAGGGGTGGGCGACGATGCCCGTGCGCAAATCAACTTCCCGCGCCACGGCACCAAGTGGCTGGCGCTCAGCGTGGCCAAGCTTACGCCGGTGGATTAAACCGGAAGTTTTCCGATCATCTCGGCAGGGTGCATCTGGCCCGGCTTGTCTTCCATGAAGCCCTTGCCGTCCTTCACACCCTTGTGCCCGGCAATTTGCCAGGCCGTGCGCTGACCCGCCAGACGCGCCAGGTATTCCAGCTCTTCATCGGTGTGGTTGATGGCCTTGGCCGGCGTGAGCATGCGGCCATTCTTGGGCGCCACTTCGCCCCAAAAAGCCTGGTGGTAGCTGGCGCGGCTGATGGCCATGTCGGCGCCGGCGCGCATTTCCACTTCGCCATAGCAGTTGCAAAAATAGCCGCGCCCATCCTGGTTGGCAAAGATTTCTGTGTAGACCCCGGTGCCACGAATCCCGGCGGTGATGGTCGGCGTGACGATCAGGCGCTTGTTGCCTTTGCCCCAGACGCTGACCACCGCACCGGTAATCATGCGCAGCATGCTGACGGCAAACAGGGATGCACCGCGTTCCACGGTCATCATGGTGTTCTGGCGCACATGGAAGGCCGAGCTGCCCAGCACAAAAATCAGGGTGGAGCCGGGGCCGGTGACGATGCTGTCACCGGTCTGCACCGTGTGCGCGGGCGTCAGGCGTTCGCCATTGAGGGTGGCATCTCCGGTGAGTTGCACGATGTTGCTGCGGGATTGCGCCTGCGCTGCAGCGATGCCTCCCATGGCCGTCCATGCGGCGGCGGCCTGCAGAAAACTGCGGCGCTGAAACCACAACAATTCCTTGTCGGTGCGGCCCATCAAATGGTGCTGTGTCATGGCGTGTCTCCGGTGCCGCTGTCAAAACAGTCGCTGAATGTGAAGTAAATCGAGGTGAAAAACATGGCCGCCATCAGCATGGCCATGGGAAACATGATGTCGGTTACCAGTTCGGGGCTGCCGATCAGCGCCGCCAGAATGGCCACGACCATGCCCATGGCAATAAAGGCGCCCAACCAGACCAGGCTGTAAACGGTAAAGGCCCAGAAGTTGCGCAGGCAGGCCACCAGGCTGAAAAACAGACTTTTCACCGGCGCGATGCCATGCCAGTGCACCAGGGCCGGCGCATGCCAGAACAGCAGCGACAGTGGCATGTACAGCACCATGGCCATCAGCACGGCCATTTGGAAGTCCGGCTCCATCACGCTCTCCGGCGTCATGGCGCCGCCCATCAGGTAGAGGTGGGCAAACTTGCCGCCATCCACGGTGGCCGAGATTCCCAGCACCAGCATGAAGCCGGCCGCATACAGCAGGCCCAGAATCAGCATGGACTTGAGTTGCTGGCGCCCGGCGCGAAAGGCGCTGAGCAACACGGTAGGCATGGGGAACTTGCCTTTGGTGGTTTCTTCGGTGGCGGCCATCAGACCCAGGGTGGCGCCGGGCAGCAGTGCCAACGCCAGTACATTGCCCAGCACCGGCACCAGGGTCAGCACCGACATCACCGCCATGAACATGAAAAACAGGCCGCTGAGTGCCAGCGGCTGCTTGAGGAAGGTGCGCACCCCCAGCTTGAACCATTGCACGCCTGTGCGGGCCGGAACGATGTTGAGTTTCATGCGGGAAGCGCTTCGGTGGGGGCGAGTGAAGAGGCCGTGAGCGGCGCCACAATGCGTTCGCGCAGCACCCGTTCAAAGTGGGTCGGGTCGTGGGGCTTGAGCATGGCGGCTTCGCGCGGCAGGTGCAAATCCCACAGGCGCGAGAGCCAGAAGCGCAGGGCGCCGGCACGGGCCAGGGCCGGTAGCAGGTCGCGCTCCTGGGCAGTGAGGGGGCGCACTTTTTCGTAGGCCTGCAACAGGGCCCGGCTGCGCTGCAGGTCGGCACGCCCGGTGGGCAAATCAACGCACCAGTCGTTCAGGCAGACCGCAATATCAAACAGCCAGGCGTCCACGCCCGCAAAGTAAAAATCAAAAATGCCGGTGAGCCGGGGGCTTTCGCCCTCGGCCAGGTCTTGCGCAAACATGGCGTTGTCGCGGAACAGGTCGGCATGGATGGGGCCGCGCGGCAAAGCGCCGTAGGCCGACAAGGTTGCCACATGGTTTTGGTAAGCCAGTTCGCTGCGTAGCAGGCTGGCCTGGGCCGCATCCAGAAAGGGCAGTACCACGGGCACGGTCTCGTTCCACCACGGCAGGCCGCGCAGGTTGGGCTGCTGCATGGCAAAGTCGCGGCCCGCCAGGTGCATGCGCGCCAGCACATCGCCCAGGGCGGTGCAGTGGGCCGGGCCGGGGTTTAGCTCGCTCCTGCCATTCAGGCGGTTGACCACGGCCGCTGGTTTGCCATTGAGGCTGTGCAACACATCGCCGTCGCGATTTGCCGCCGGGTCGGGCACCGGAATACCGTGCAGCGCCAGGTGCTTCATCAGTCGCAAATAGAAGGGCAGTTGCACTGCCGTCAGCCGCTCGAACAGGGTCAGCACATAGGGTGCCTGGTCCGTGGTGACGAAGTAATTGGTGTTTTCAATGCCACCGGCACAGCCCTCCATGTGTTGCAGGGAGCCGAGTGCGAGGGATTGTAAAAATGTGTCGGCCTCCGCCAGGGAGACCTCTGTGTATACCGCCATGTCTGAATTGTAGGGCCCGCCTATGGCCCTTGCCGGCCTGGGTCCGCTGCGCAGGCAAAATGCAGCCATGAGCGAATCCAAGAAAACCCTGCTGCTGGTGGACGGTTCCAGCTATTTGTACCGTGCCTTCTTTGCCGGGGGCGGTGACATGCAGATCACCCTGGCCGATGGCCGGGTGCAAAAGACCGGCGCCATCCGCATCATGATCAACATGATGCAGTCGCTGCGCAAGGAATATCCGGCCGACTATGTGGCCTGCGTGTTTGATGCCAAGGGTCCAACCTTTCGCGACACCATATACCCCGAGTACAAGGCGCACCGCGACCCCATGCCGGAAGACCTGCGCAGCCAGATCGAGCCGATTCACGAAGTGGTGCGCCTGCTTGGTTGGGCCGTGCTCGACGTGCCGGGTGTGGAAGCCGATGACGTCATCGGCACGCTGTGCGTGACTGCGGCGAGGCAGGGCATCGAGGTCATCGTCAGCAGCGGCGACAAGGACCTGGCACAGCTGGTGGACGAGCACGTCACCATCATCGACACCATGAATGGCAAGCGCCGTGACCTGGCCGGTGTGGAGGCCGAGTTCGGCGTGCCCGCGCGGCTGATGCTGGATTACCAGACGCTGGTGGGCGATACCGTGGACAACGTGCCCGGCGTGCCCAAGGTGGGTCCCAAGACCGCTGTGAAATGGCTGCAGGAATACGGTTCGCTGCAGGCCGTGGTGGAGAACGCTGCCCACATCAAAGGCGTGGTCGGCGAGAACCTGCGCAAGTCGCTGGACTGGCTGCCCACCGGCCGCTCGCTGCTGACCATCAAGACCGATTGCGAGCTGAATGACCGCATCCCCTCGCTGCCCGCGCTGGACAGCCTGCTGGTGGGGCAGCAGGATTCCCCGGCACTGCTGGCCTATTGCGAGCGTTTTGGCTTCAAGGGTCTGGCCAAGTCGCTGGCGGCTGGTGCACCCAACGCGGCACCGGCCGCAGATGCCGGCGCCGTCCCTGCCAAAGCGGCGGCAGCCAAGCCCGCCAACCCCAACCCGGGGTTGTTTGACGAGCCGCTGGAAGCGGAAGCGCTCCAAGAAACGCGTGTTCCCAACGCTGCTTATGCAACCATTCTGAGCTGGGACGCCTTTGACGCGCTGTTGGCCAAAATTTCCGCTGCTGAATTGACGGCGCTGGACACCGAGACCAACTCGCTGGACGAGATGCGCGCCGAACTGGTCGGCATCAGCTTCAGCGTCAAGCCGGGTGAAGGCGCTTACATCCCGCTGGCCCACAACTACCCCGATGCGCCCGAGCAACTGCCGCGCGACGCAGTGTTGGCGCGGCTCAAGCCCTGGCTGGAAAACCCGGCTGCCAAAAAACTGGGTCAGCACATCAAGTACGACCGCCATGTATTTGCCAACCACGGCGCCGAGGTGCAGGGCTATGCCCACGACACCATGCTGCAAAGCTATGTGCTCGAAGTGCACAAGCCGCACGGCCTCTCCAGCCTGGCCGAGCGCCACCTGGGGCGCAGCGGCATCAGCTTTGAAGACCTGTGCGGCAAGGGTGTGAACCAGCTCACCATCAACCAGGTGGACATCGCCCGCGTCTCTGAATACGCCTGCGAGGACACCGACCAGACCTTGGATGTGCACCTGGCCTTGTGGCCGCAGATTCAGGCCGATGCCGGCCTGGCGTTTGTCTACCAGCTGGAGATTGAACGCAGCGAGGCGCT
>CANBTQ010000281.1 GCA_947372425.1 Comamonadaceae bacterium
CGCCGCGGCGAAAGCCCCCAAATTCCGCGCTGGCAAAGCATTGAAGGATGCAATAAACTAGCGCCCCTTTTGCGGGTGCTTAGCTCAGCTGGTAGAGCGTCGCTCTTACACGGCGAATGTCGGCGGTTCGATCCCGTCAGCACCCACCAGAACGACAAGTTGGAGCGGTAGTTCAGTTGGTTAGAATACCGGCCTGTCACGCCGGGGGTCGCGGGTTCGAGTCCCGTCCGCTCCGCCAAAATTGGAAAGCCACCAGTCGCAAGACTGGTGGCTTTTTCATTTGCTGCGGCCAGTCATGGCCACGTGCCGGTGCAGTTTCTCCGTCAACGGCATGCCCATGCTCCTCGATGTCAAGTGACGCGGGTGTCGATCTGCATGGTTGTTGGCGTAGCGCCTGGGTGACAGGCTGGCGGTGGCCGGCTTCAAGCCGGGCTGAATGCCGTCGCCCTAGTGCGGGTGTGCCGCCGTGATCAGATAGTCAAAGAACAGGCAGTACACGGCAATGGGCAGTGGCAGGCCCAACAGCGTTCCCGTCACATAGTCGCGCAGACGCACGCCCGACAGCGCCAGCGCATAGTTCAGCGTTGGCAGGGTCTGAAACACGGTGCGCAGCAGCAGCACATTGCGTACCGGGTGGGTGTGCAATTGGGCGAGCAGGCGCACGGCAAAGGGGCGGTTCAGGTTGGCAGACACATCGCCGCCAATGAGCCGGATCGTGACAAAGGTGAAGACGCAAGACAGGCTGGCGGCCACATAGGTCAGCACACCGCCATCGAGTCGACCCAAGGTGTAGACGGCGGCGGCCAAAAATATCCAGCCCGGCAGATGCAGCATATTGCCCACGGCAAACAGCGCTACAAACAGCAGCAGGCCGCTGACGGGATGGCCGTGCAACTGCTGTTGCAGGTACTGCAGATTGAGGTGCTCACGCAGCCCCAGGGTTCGCTCCAGCAACAGCAGCGCCAGCACAAACAGCAACAGGGTGAGCAGTCTGCGGTAACGCAGCAGGGCGGCTTTCACAAACAGCGCAGGCTCAGGGCCTGCAAGGGTTGCTTGCCTTGCGCGTCCTGCACCACCAGGTTGATGCGCCGCTGATGTTCAGGCTGCTGCGCCAGGGCAAAAAATTTCAGCAGCTGCGCCCCCTGGTACTGGCCCACCGGCGCGTACTGCCGCACCACAAAGTCGTGCTTTAGAAATTCACCGGCGTTCTCTCCGGCCTTGACGCGCGAGCTGTGGCCGTCCTCGGTGACGGTCCAGTAGGCAGTCCATGGCGCCTGGGGGTCCAGCGGCTCCACCACGGCTTCAAAGCCATCGGTCTCACCCACGCGCTGCAGGCTGATGCGCGCCCTGGCCGGCAACACAGGCTCGGTCACCTGCGCGTAGTCATGCCAATCGCGTCCGTTGCGCACCAGTTGCGGCGTGTACACACCGCTCTGCTGGTTCTGCGCTGCAATGTCCTTTTGCCGGATGGAAAACGCCGGCTGGGCAAAGCGGTCCTTCCAGCCAATATAGTCCCAATACGCCACATGAAATGCCTGCGCCACCACCGGTTTGCCCTTCAGGCCGGAGAGCCACTGGTCGGCCGGTGGGCAGGAGCTGCAACCTTCGGAGGTGTAGAGCTCGATCACCGGCGTGAGGCTGGCGCCGCTGCTGGCCTGGCACTGCGCCGGCGCCGCCAGTGTCGGCATCGGAATACAACAACACACGGCCAGCCAGCGCGCTGCACGCAGCGCATGCGCGAGGCTGCTCTTGTGTACAGGCCTGGCGCTGGCCGGATGGCAAGAAGGATTGGGTGGGTGGGGCATGGTGGGACAACAAGCGTGTGGATACAAGCTTAGTCGCCGTCAGCCGAACGGTCTTACAAAGGGCTCAGCTGCCGCTCCAGCGCGGTGGGCGCTTTTCGCCAAAGGCGCGTGGGCCTTCCTGTGCGTCGTCAGAGCTGAGCATGGCTTGGTAGCTGCTGAGCGTGCCGCTGCGCAGGGTCTGGTAGGCCTGGGCCAGGGTCTGGCCCTCGGTTTCGCGCAACACCTGTTTGACAGCGGCCAGTGCCAGGGGCGCGTTGTGCACGATGCTGGCGGCCAGTTCCTGCGCAGCCGCCATCAGCGTCTCGGCTGGCACCACCTGGTTGACCAGCCCCCAGCGCGCCGCCTCCTGTGCGGACATGCGCCGGCCCGTCAGCAGCAGTTCGGTGGCAATGGCGCGCGGCAACCGGCGCGGCAGGCGCAGCACGCCGCCCGAATCCGGAATCATGCCCAGCTTGACCTCGGGCAGCGCAAACTCCACATGGTCGGCGGCGATGATCAGGTCCGCCGCCAGGGCCAGTTCGAAGCCGCCACCAAAGGCCAGGCCGTTGACGGCAGCGATCACGGGTTTGTCCAGGCTGAAGTATTCGGTCAGCCCGGCAAAGCCGCCGGGGCCGTGGTCTGCATCAATCGCCTCACCTTCGGTGGCGGCACCCAGGTCCCAGCCAGCCGAGAAGAAACGACCCGTGCCGGTGATGATGGCCACGCGCAATGCCGGATCGTCCTGCAGTTGCTGGAAGGCAGCGTAGAGCGCGCGGCTGGTGGCCACGTTGATGGCATTGGCCTTGGGCCGGTCCAGTGTGATGGTCAGCACACCATCTTTTGCTGTTGTACGTACGGCTTCGGTCATGCGGTGCTGTCTTTCCAGAGGTGAATCAATGCGTCCACGGCCAGCACGCCCTGGCCCAGTGGCAGCACGAGTATGGGGTTGACGTCGAGTTCCAGCAAGCTGCTGGCATGGGCCTGGGCATAGGCGGCGATGGCTGCTACCGCATCGATCAGTGCATCCACATCGCCAAGCGTTTTGCCACGATAGCCATTTAGCAGCGGCCATGTCTGCAGTCCCTGCAGGGCCATGCAAATGTCGCCACGGGATACCGGCAGCAGCAGCGTGGCGGTGTCCTGCAGCAGCTCCACCAGAATGCCGCCCGCACCCAGCGTGAGTGCCAGACCGAACTGTGCATCGCGGCAGATGCCGACAATGATTTCTGCCACCACATCCGCTGCCATGGTCTCGACCAGAAACGTGGAGGCCAGATGCGCCATGGAGGCCACGGCCATCTGCACTTCCGTGGCATTTTTCAGATGCAGCTTGACGCCACCGGCCTCGGTCTTGTGCGCCAGCGTGTCGGACACGGCCTTCACCACCACCGGATAGCCTAGCGCCTGTGCGGCCTCTGCGGCCCCCTGCGCGGGCACGCAAACACCGGCGGGAATGGGCAGGCCGAAGGCCTGCAAGACCTGTTTGCTGCGCACTTCGTTGAGCATGCACGTGGCTGCCTGGCGGGTGGCGGGCGCCGCTGCCGCCACCGGCAGCCGCGTCTGCCAGTTTGCCTGCGCTGCACCGATGCGTGCCGCGTGCCCGATCGCCAGCATGCAATCGGCGGTGCCCTGCATGGGCGCAATACCCTGCGCCAACAGACGCGCGCCTACGTCATCCGGCAAGCCCTCCGGCAGCGAGGTCAGCACCACGGCAGCAGCACCGGTCTGCTGCTGTGCCGCCACAAAGCCGTCCAGCGTGGTCTGCCAGCTGCTGCCGTCGCAGCGGTCGGCGCGCGGGAAGTCCAGCACCAGCAGATGCGCGTCAAAACCGCAGTCCATCAGGCCGGCAAAGCATTCCGTCTGCGCCGCCAGATCGCCCCAGATATAGGTGTGGTAGTCCAGCGGATTGGCTACGGTGACCTTCTCGCCCAGTACCTTGAAGAGCCGATCGTGTGCGGCGGCTGGCAGTTCCGGCATGCTCAGGCCATGGGTTTGCGCCAGGTCGGCCACCAGCGAGGCCTCGCCGCCCGAGCAACTTGCCGACACGATTGTTCTGCCACGCAGGCCGCCATGCACATGCAGAAACTTCAGCGTCTCCAGCAATGTGGAGACATCGAAGACGCGGGCCACACCGCAGCGCGCAAACAGTGCGTCGTAAAGTTTGTCGGGTCCGGCCAGGGAGCTGGTATGGCTCATGGTGGTGCGCGCGCCCAGCTCCGAGCTGCCGGCTTTCAGCGCCACCAGGGGCACGCGCCGCTCCAGTGCCTTGATCGCCACGCGCGAGAACGCAGCCACATCGTCCAGGCCTTCGATGTGCATGCCGATGGCGCTCACACGTGGGTCGTCCAGCAGCGCATCGATGATGGCGTCCATGCTGTCGCCGGCCTTGTTGCCCACGGTGATCAGGTAGGCCAGGGGCAGGGCGCGGCGCTGCATGGTCAGGTTCAGGCCGATATTGCCGCTTTGCGTGATGATGGCCACGCCGCGCTCCACGCGCTTGCCGCCATGCTGGTCCGGCCACAGGGCCACGCCGTCCAGGTAGTTCAGCATGCCGTAACAGTTGGGGCCTATCAATGCCATGTC
>CANBTQ010000282.1 GCA_947372425.1 Comamonadaceae bacterium
GCGTGATCGCATCCGGTGGCGCGCAGGGCCGAGAGATCGGCCTGGGTGTAGCTCTGGTACTTGCCCCGCAGCGCGTCGGGGAAGGCGATGTATTCCAGCTGGCCTTGCTGCACCATGGCATCCAGCGACAGTGCGGCTTCCCCCCTGGCTGCGCGCAAGGCATTGACCACCGAACTGGCCACGTCATTGAAGGGCTGGGCGCGACCTGTGCCGAGGTTGAAGATGCCGCATTGGGCCGGGTTGTCATAAAACCAGAGGTTGACTGCCACCACATCGTCGATAAACACAAAGTCGCGCATCTGGCCGCCGGGCGCATAGCCACCGTATTCACCGAACAGCTTTACTTTGCCTTCGGCCTTGAACTGGTTGAACTGGTGAAAAGCCACACTGGCCATGCGGCCCTTGTGTTGCTCGCGCGGTCCATAGACATTGAAGTAACGAAAGCCCACCACCTGGTGGGTGCGACCGGCCTTGGTGCGTTCGAAGTGAGGGCCGCATTCGCGCCGCATGCGCTGGTCAAACAACAGCTTGGAGTAACCATAGACGTTGAGCGGCAGCTCAAACGCCGGGTCTTCGCGGAAGGTGTCGGAGCCGCCGTAGGTGGCCGCGGACGAGGCATACAGCAGGCGGCTGCCGCGTTTCTGGCAGGCCTGAAACAGGTTCCACGACAGGGTGTAGTTGTTTCCCATCATGAACTTTCCGTCGGCTTCCATGGTGTCGCTGCAGGCGCCTTCGTGGAATACCGCTTCGATCTGGCCGAAGTGGCCGCCGGCAAAGGCAGTGTAGAAGTCGTCGGCGTCCACATAGTCGGCAATCTTCAGATCCGCGATGTTGCGGAACTTGTCGCCCTGGGTCAGGTCGTCAACGGCAATGATGTCGTCAATGCCGCGGGCATTCAGACCCTTGATGATGTTGCTGCCGATAAACCCGGCAGCGCCTGTTACTACAACGCGCGTCATGCAAATAGCTCCTCATACGATACGGTGGCCGTTCCAAACTTGCCAACCACAACAGCACCGGCGCGATTCGCCAGTGGCACGGCTTGCCTGAGTGTCAATCCGGCACCAACCATGGTTGCCATGGTGGCAATCACGGTGTCACCAGCACCGGTGACATCAAACACCTCACGGGCCTGGGCGCTGACGTGCAACTCGCCGGCTGCATCAAACAGCGTCATGCCTTCTTCGCTGCGCGTGAGCAGCACGGCGTCCAGATGCAACTGTTCGCGTAGATTGTGCGCCTTGGCGCGCAGGTCTGCTTCGTCCGTCCATTGTCCGATCACCTGCTGCATTTCAGCGCGGTTCGGGGTGATGACGGTGGCGTTCTGGTAGCGCGTGTAGTCGCTGCCCTTGGGGTCGATCAGGATCGGTTTGCCCAGGGCCCGGGCGCGCGCAATCATGTCAATCACATGGGCCAGGCCGCCCTTGCCGTAGTCGGAGAACAGCACGGCATTGTGGGCCGGCAGAATGCTCTCGAAGGTAGCGGTTTGACCGGCCAGGATTTCATTCTTGGGGGTGTTCTCAAAGTCCAGCCGGATGAGTTGCTGCTGGCGCCCGATGACGCGCAGTTTGACCGTGGTTTTGAGGTCGGCATCGCGACCGAAGTGGGTTTCAATGCCGGTCTTGGCTACCAGGTCTTCCAGGTGGTGGCTGGCTTCATCGTCACCCACCACCGTGAGCAGGCTGGACTGGGCGCCCAGGCTGACCACGTTATAGGCCACGTTGGCGGCACCGCCGGCACGCTCTTCTTCGCGCGTCACGCGCACCACCGGCACCGGGGCTTCCGGGCTGATGCGGTCCACTGCACCGTACCAGTAGCGGTCCAGCATCACGTCGCCTACGACCAGTACGCGGGCCTTGGCGATTTGTTCTTTGCTCATGTTCATAGTTCTTCTACTCGGCGTGCCGGATAGCTGTCCCAGGCCTGGCAACCCGGGCATTGCCAGAAATGGCGCTTGGCCTCAAAGCCGCAAGCCGCGCAGCGGTAACGCGTGAGTGGCTTGACAGCGTGGTCCAGGGCGCGCTGCACCTGGGGATGAAATTGTTCGTGCTCCAGTTTTTCACCGGCAATCCATTTGGCGGCGGCAACCAGCGAAGGTTCTTTTTCGAGGTGCCGGGCATACCACTGGCGCGCAGTCCATGCGGCATCGCCATTGGCAGCTTCCAGCGACACGATGGCATCCAGCACGTCGATGGATGGGGTCTGCTCGTAACAGGACTTCAGCAGTGCCAGGGTTGGTGCAATCGACTGGGCTGCGATAGCGGCAGCGGCCAGCAGGGGTGCAATCAGGGGGGTGGCCGCGGGGGCCTGCTGCATCGCCTCGGACAGTGTTGCACAGGCTTGCTGGTGTTGGCCCTGGCGCCCTTGCAACGCAGCCAGATCCATGCGGGGACGCGGTGATTGCGGCGCCGTACCAATAGCCTGTTGCAGCAGGACTTCTGCTTCGGTTTCATGCTGGGCAGCCAATTGCGCTGCAGCCTGCTCGCACAGGTAATGGGCCAGGCGCCCGGCAAAACTGCCTTGACCGGCGGCTTCAAGCTTTCTGGCCACGCCAGCGGCGTGTTCCCAATCGCGCGAGCGCTCGTAGTTGGCGAGCAGCGCCAACCGCGCCTGGGCTTCAAAGCGCGTGCCTTCCAGTTTGAGTAGGGCTTCTTCTGCACGGTCCAGCAGGCCGGCCTTGAGGTAGTCCAAGGCCAGGGCATGTTGCGCCCGGTGCCGGTCATCGGCCACCAGGTCACCGCGGGAGAGCAGGTGCTGGTGAACGCGCACGGCGCGTTCGTATTCGCCACGCCGGCGAAACAGATTGCCCAGCGCAAAGTGCAGCTCCGAGGTGTCAGGGTCGTTCTGCACGGCCTCGATAAACGCGTCAATGGCCTGGTCCTGCTGCTCGTTGAGCAGAAAGTTCAGGCCCTTGAAATACGCCTTGGGTGCCTGGCGGCTCTCCATGCGCAGTTGGCGCAGGTCCATGCGCGATGCCAGCCAGCCCAAGACAAAGACAATAGGCAGGGCCAGCAGGAGCAGGCTTAAATCAAACTCCATGGATGCTCGAATCGTCGTAGCCGCTGTTCACGACTGCCGCCGGCTTGGTGTTTGCGGTGGGCCCAGTGGTCTCGGTGGGCGTGGACGCTTTGCGCCGTTGCCGCCACCAGCGCGGCACCATGCCCAGTACGCCAATGGCCAGACCGGTGGCAAAGGCACCCAGCACCACCAGCACCATGGGTGCGGTCCATTGCCGGCCAAAGAAAAAGCGCACGGTCACGTCGCTCTGGTTGTTCAGGGCAAAGGCGAACAGGGTAAAAAAAATGGCCGCTTTAAGTAACCACTTAAAGAGCCATGCGATTGGTTTCATTCAACTCCTTGGGCTGGAGCCGATTCTACAAGCCAGGTGCCTGTACTTTGGTCTTTGCATCCACAGTCAAGTCCATGGCAGCCGTGCGCTCGTCCACGGCTTCGCGCAAGGCCTTGCCGGGTTTGAAATGGGGTACGCGCTTTTCGGGAATGGCCACGCTTTCGCCGCTGCGCGGATTGCGTCCGATGCGGGGAGGGCGGCGGTTGATGGAGAAGCTGCCGAAGCCGCGAATCTCGATACGGTGTCCACGCACCAGGGCGTCGTTCATGGCGTCCAGAATGGCCTTGACGGCAAATTCCGCGTCGCGATGGGTCAGTTGACCAAAGCGGTTGGCCAGTTCTTCAACGAGGTCGGAGCGGGTCATGGGTGGAAATAGTTAAAAAGGGTCTTTGGACAAAAAAACGACCGGCGCACAGGTGCAGCCGGTCGTTTTCATGGGTTCAGCAACTAAAGATTAGTTGTTGTCCAGCTTTGCGCGCAGCAGAGCGCCCAGGCTGGTGGTACCAGCGTTTTCGCGAGCAGACTGCTGACTCAGGGATTGCATGGCTTCGTTCTGGTCAGCCATGTCCTTGGCCTTGATGGACAACTGGATGTTACGGGTCTTGCGATCCACATTCACCACCACAGCGGTCACTTCATCGCCTTCTTTCAGCACGTTGCGAGCGTCTTCAACGCGGTCGCGGCTGATTTCAGAGGCACGCAGGTAGCCGATGATGTCTTCACCCAGGTCGATTTCAGCGCCCTTGGCGTCCACGGTCTTGACCTTGCCGGTCACGATCTGGCCCTTGTCGTTGATCGACACAAAGGTGGTGAACGGATCAGAGTCGAGCTGCTTGATACCCCGGGAGAGGCGTTCGCGGTCCACGTCCACGGCCAGCACCAGGGCTTCAACTTCTTGACCCTTCTTGTACTCGCGCACGGCCACTTCGCCGGACTCGTTCCAGGACAGGTCGGACAGGTGCACCAGGCCGTCGATACCGGCAGCCAGG
>CANBTQ010000283.1 GCA_947372425.1 Comamonadaceae bacterium
GCCGTGTCAATCATGTCGTCCATGATGACGCAGTTGCGGCCTTCGATCTCACCGATCACATGCATCACTTCGGACACATTGGCACGCGGGCGGCGCTTGTCGATGATGGCCAGGTCGCAGTTGAGCTGCTTGGCCAGCGCACGGGCGCGCACCACGCCACCGACGTCGGGCGAGACCACGATCAGGTCTTCGTAATTCTTCTGGCGCAGGTCGCCCAGCAACACGGGGGACGCGTAAATGTTGTCCACCGGGATGTCAAAGAAACCCTGGATCTGGTCGGCGTGCAAGTCCATGGTCAGCACGCGAGCCACACCGACAGCCTGCAGCATATTGGCCACCACCTTGGCCGTGATCGGCACGCGGGTGGAGCGTGGGCGGCGGTCCTGACGGGCATAACCAAAGTAGGGAATGACGGCGCTGATACGCTCGGCCGATGCACGCTTGAGCGCATCCACCATGATCAGCAGTTCCATCAGATTTTCATTGGTCGGTGCGCAGGTGCTTTGCACCACAAACACATCGCGTGCACGCACGTTCTGGTTGATCTCGACCGTGACCTCGCCGTCCGAAAAACGGCCTACCGTAGCAGCCCCCAAAGAGATGCCGAGGTGCTCGGCAATCGATGCAGCCATGCCAGGATTGGCATTGCCGGTAAAGACCATGAAATCGGGAGGAGTGGGTGCCTGCATTCGGGTTCCAGCGAAAAGGTGTAGGTTTACGTCGTAACTTTGCGCATTCTGTTGCGGACGCACGTCCAACAACAGATTTGGCAGGGGAAGAAGGATTCGAACCTTCGCATGCTGGAATCAAAATCCAGTGCCTTAACCAACTTGGCGACTCCCCTACACGGGTTCCTAGCGAACGCTAGCAACCGATAAACCATCGCTGTCTGCCCATCCTACCAGCGGATGAACTTCCAAACTACTGCACTGCCTGATTTGCATCGCACCGGGTGCGGATTTCAAATCAAGCGCATGCAACAAGTGCGCAAACACCGCACTGCCTGAGCCAGTCATCCGTCCGGTGAGTCCCTGTGCGGCAAGCCATTCGAGGGCTTGAGTCACACCGGGGCACAGCTTCTGGGCAACGGCTTGCAAGTCATTTCGACCAAAGGTCAGAGTGTTTGCAGCGAAGCCTGAAATTATAGCAGTCTCTGAATCACGTTTTAGCTCCGGATCAGAAAAAATCAATTTTGTGTCCAAACCGGCTTCCGGCTTGACCACCACAAACTGTGCCACGGGCAGATCGATGGGGGTGATCTGCTCGCCAATGCCTTCAACCCAGCCATGGTGGCCGCTGAGGAAGAAGGGCACGTCCGCACCCAGTGCCAGGCCGATGGACATGAGTTGTTGCTGGCTTAGCTGCAAGCCCCACAACCGGTTCAGCGCCAGCAGCGCAGAGGCCGCATCGGACGATCCGCCGCCCATGCCGGCCTGGGCCGGAACCGATTTGTACACACCCATGTGCACGCCGTGGCGGCAACCGGTGGCGGCCTGCAATGCCTTGGCCGCACGCACGGTGAGGTCGTCGGCGGGCAGGGCCCAGCTCAGGTCCTCGCGGCTGATGACACCGTCCTGGCGCAGTTCAAAGTTCAGGGTGTCACACCAGTCGATCAGCATGAAGGCCGATTGCAGCAGGTGGTAACCGTCGGCACGTCGTCCTGTAATGTGCAGGAAGAGATTGAGTTTGGCCGGAGCCGGAATGTCGTAGAGCGACTGCATGGCGGCATTATCCGCGGCATGCTGGCGCGATCACGGCTCCAGTACGATTTTCAGCTCTGCCCGCACTGCTTCCGTGCGGCGAGCCTGGATGCGGCCGTGGGGCAGGTCGCTCAAGTCGGCCTGCCAGCCGGGCACAGTCTCTTCACGCCCTTGCAGCCAGGCAAACAGGCTGGCAACCGGCAGGTCGGAGCCGGTGGCCTGCAGCGCCAGTGCCTGCAGCGAGTCAAAGCGTTGCCGCTTGCCGTTGGCGCTGAGGGTGGCTGTGCCTTCATCCCATTGCAGATACGCCAGCGTGGTGCCCAGTGGCGACGTCAAGGTCAGTTCGCCGCGCGCCGGGCGGCCCTGCAGATCAAAGCTGGCGCTGAATGCCTGCACCGGTTCGCTGTAGACCTTGAGTGCCAGTTTGCCCTGCCAGTGTGCGTCAGGCTGCATGTCCGCTGGCAGGCCGGGCTGGTTGGCGCAACCGGCAAGTGCCAGCAGCGCCAGCATCCAGAGCAGCCGCTGCCAGGCGCGCTGCACCCTGTTCATGGGGGGCTGAGCCGCTTGATGGTGTCCAGCAGGGTGTCGTTCACCGGGTTTTGTGCCAGGCCGTCATTCCAGATGCCGCGGGCCTGCTCCCGGCGTCCCATGCTCCACAGCACCTCACCCAGATGGGCTGCGATTTCAGCGTCCGGCCTGCTGTGGAAGGCGCCTTCCAGAATATGCAGGGCCTGGTCCAGGTTGCCGCTGCGAAACTCGACCCAACCCAGGCTGTCCAGGATGTAGGGGTCGTCGGGTGAAAACTCCAGCGCTTTCTGGATGAGTTCGCGGGCCTCGGGCAGACGCAGTTTGCGATCGGCCAGCGAGTAGCCCAGCGCGTTGTAGGCGTGCTGGTAATCGGGCTTGTCGGCAATCACCTGGCGCAGCAGCTTTTCCATCTCGTCAATTTTGTCCAGCTTCTCGGCCGCCATGGCCAGGTCGTAGCGCAGATCCACATCCTCGGGATTGCGCTGCACCGCTTCCTGCAGAAACACATAGACCTGCTGGAATTGCTTGTTGTCGCGCAGCAGTTGGGCTTCGGCACTGATCTTGGTGCGTGTATCTTCTGGCACCGATTCCGGTGCGTTGCGGATCAGTGCACGTGCTTCGTCCAGTTTGCCCTGGTGCGCCACGATGACGGCACGGCGCACCTGTACCCGCAAGGCATCCTGCGGGGTCTCAATCAGGGTCAGCAGGCGCAGCGCCTCATCCGGCTGGCGGTTTTGTTCGGCCAGGTCGGCCTGCAGAAAATAGGCCTGGGTCAGGGCGCGGTCGTTTTCTGCTGCAGTGTGGTTGCGGCTGTTGGCTTCCAGACGCAGCCTGACAAAGGTGTCCAGCGCGGTTTTGGCCTGGTCCGTATCCTTGTTCTGCAGGGCGATGGAGCCACGCACCAGCCAAGCCTCGGCGAAATCGGGTGTTGTGGCATTGATCTTCAGTACCTCTGCCGTGGCGTCGTCATAGCGCGTGGCATCCAGCAGTTTGCGCACGTAGGCCATGTGCATTTCGGGGCGTGCGCCGGCCTGCAGGTGGGCGCGCACCAGTGCTTCGGCAGCCGGCAGCCGGGGCTCCATCAGCGCCAGGGCCAGTTGCACCGGCTCTTCGGCACGCATGTTCAGGACGGCACCCTTGTGGGCCGCGTCCAGCGCGCCTTCGGCATCGGAGGCCAGCAGACGCATGGTGCCGATGGCCGCATAGGCGGCAGGGCCGGTGGCCGGGTTGCCCAGTTCGGGGGCCATGGCCTGCTCCACCACCTTGACGGCGAGCTTCTTGTCGCTGCTGCGCAGGTAATAGCGCGGCACCAGGCCGATGGCGGCGGCGCGCTCCGGCGCTGGCAGACGGGCCAGATCGCGTTTGATCGGCTCTACGGTTTCGGGCAGCTTGTTCAGCCCGATCAGGATTTGCAACAGGTAGCGGGTGGCGTCCTGGGACGCCGGGTTGGTGCGCGACCAGGCCTGTGCCGCCTGCAGCGCGGAGTCGCCCACACGGGCACGCAAGGCGATTTCCACCGCCCGTTCAAAAAGCTGGTCGGAGCGGCTTTTCTGTGCAGCGTCCAGCATGAACTGGTAGGCGGAGGAGGCGTCGCCATTGGTGGCACTGATCTCTGCCACCAACAATTCATACATCAGTCCGGCGCTGAGGTCGGAGTTGGCCGGAGTCTCCGACTGCGCCCAACCCGCACGGGCCGAGAGGGCCAGTGACAGCAACAACGTGGCGAACTTGAGGCGCTTGGGGAATGTCATCGGTCCATAATAATCCAACGCGAAAAGCCTTCGTCTACCTGTGACCAACCCATGCCTGAACTGCCGGAAGTAGAAGTGACCCGCCTGAGCTTTGCCGGGGCCATCCGGGGTGCCAGGATTGTTTCTGCCAGCCTGGGCAAACCCTTGCGCTGGCCGCTGGGCGTCGATCCGCAGACACTCACCGGGCAGACCGTGCTGGCGGTGCGGCGGCGTGGCAAATACCTGCTGCTCGACCTGAGCGAAGGGCTTTTGCTGCTGCACCTGGGCATGTCCGGCAGCGTGGTGTTTGCC
>CANBTQ010000284.1 GCA_947372425.1 Comamonadaceae bacterium
TCGTCACTGCGCAGTGTGGATGTGCTGTCGCCGGAGCGCACCGGCGTCAGCGTACTCGACTGGCTGGTGGACAGCGAAAACAGATGGCTTCCCCATGGCACATCCAAATCAAGCCCCACAGTCTGGGCACTGCCACCGGGCAGATCCGAATAGAGCGCGCTCACCCCCCAGCGCTCCTGCAGGCCCAGTGTATTTTCCACCTCCAGGTTGTTGGCCCAGGTGTTCAGGTCGCGGCGAAGGTTGAGGCTGCTCAGGAGGTGTGTTGCCGGGCCCTCCTGGTTGCTCACGACAAGCCCGGCCGTACGCAAGGCGGTATCCGGGTTGATATCCAGGTGCACCTTGTTGCGCCGCAAGCGGCCCATCAGCTCAACCACTTCGTCCAGGGCAGACAGTCGCAGCGGTTCACCCGCGCGCAAATCCAGTCCGTACCGGTCGTTATGGATTTGCCCGTCGGGCCACTGCACCTGCGCCAGGCTGAGCACCGTGACATCCAATGTCGCCACGCCCTGGGCATCGCGCTCTTGCAACAGCACCTGCGTGATCACGTACCCTTGCGCCCGCAGTTGATCCAGCATGCCGGACACGCTGTCCTGCAGGGCGCGGGTGCCGGTGCATGGCCCGTCCAACTGGTGTGTTGCATGCGTTTGGCTGCGCTCGGCGCCCGCACCATCAAGCCATTGCAGCCGTACCTGCATGGCCGTAAGCGTCGCACAACCGTTGCGATCCAGCCAGGTGGCTGGCAGCGTGATCGCGGCCGGCGCAGCGCCGGGGGCAGGCGCCTGACCCAGGCTCTGCTTGGCCTTTTGGGCAGTGTCTCCGGCCGAATCCGTCAGGGGATCCGTGCGCCGGATTCTTTCAATCGCCTCCCCGCTTGCGGAGGGCGCAGGGTCTGCCGCCCATGCGCCCTGCGTCAAGCACAGAACCACGAGCAGACTCCACACCACAGGCGGTGTGGTGCCCGCTGCACCCGGACGCGCAGCGGGCAGCATCAACGCCCGCGTCGGCCGGGTGGCCGATGCATTGCCATGCATCGCGCTGGTTTCAAAGCACGTAGGAGCCGAAGAGGCCGGATTTCTTTTGCGTTGCCGGCGAGGTGATGACGTAGGCGCCAAACCCGATGCCGTTGCCTGCGGCGCTATTGAAGGTCGCGTTGGCGCCCAGGCCATACCAGTCCACATGCTGCGGATCGGTGTACTGCCAGGGCAGCACCACCGTCGGCACCGAGGCTGCCTGCAGTGACACGCCACCGATGTAGTCGCTGGCGGGCAGTGCCGGCGACGTCGCGATCGTGCCCAGATTGAAGTTGAAATTGAAGCCGCCGCCTATGGCCCAGTCGGTCAGGGTGGTGACGGTCACCGGCCCGCCAATGGTCTTGGTCAGCGCCGGGCTTTCAATCACTGCGCCCGACAGGCTGACGCCATTGGCCACCTTCAGATTCAGTTGTTGGCCGGCCAGCACTGCGTTGTAGTTGGTATTCAGGGACTTGGCTGCAGACTCCAGCTTGAAGCCAAAACTCGGCGTGAACGACGTACTGGAACCCAGGCCAATGCCGAGCCCCAGGTTGAGTGTGGCCTGCCCGGACCCACCCAGATACGTTACCTGCGCAGACTGCATGGACAGCCCGCCGCCCACGCTCAGGTTGGCCGCATTGGTCGCACGGATATCGGTGCCGACAAAGCGGGCATCGCCGCCCGAGCGGATGTCCACAGCGCTGGCTTTGACCAGCCCCCGTTGCTGCGAGGTGGCGTTGACGGCGGCTGCGGAGCCCTGGAAGTTGAGATTGATCCCCAGTGAGGTGCCGCCCACGTTCACACCCAGACCGCCGGCTACCACCGCATTGGCTCCCGTGGCATAGCTGCTCGCCGCGTCGTAGTTCAAACGTTTGCCCGCATTCAGCGTCAATTGGTTGCCGGCCGTCAGGCTGACCCCCTGCAAGCTGGCATCCCCGCCCGAAGCCAGGGAGATATTTTTGCCGGCGCTTACCGAGCCGGCGGTCAAGGCGGTCACATCGCTGCTGCCGACATTGGCCGATCCCTGCACGCTGAATCCAAAACTGGGTATGCCGGTCCAGCCGATGCCAAAGGAAACGCTGCCCGCGCCCTGCACACCACCGGTACCGGTCTGGGTGTGGGCGGTGGTGGCCAGGTGTTTGTACGCGCCCTTGGCCGCAACCGAAACATCACCGGTGGTGGAGGCCAGCGTGGTGCCAACCAGGGTGGTGTCGGCCCCGCTGCTGAGCAGGATGTTGCCATTGGACTTGATCGCACCGGCCGCCTGGGAGGACTGGGACCGGTTGACATAGCCCAGTGATCCATTCATGCCCAGCTCGAAGTTGATACCGCCCCAACTCAGGCTGGCACCGCCAAATGCGCCCAATGTCGCGGTTTCGGTATTGAGCAGCATGGTGGTATCGATGGCATTGAAGTTCAGCGCCTGACCGGCCGTCAATGTGGTGTTGCCGCCCACCGTCAACTGGGAGCCATCGAACTCCAGGTTCTGCGTGGCATTGGCGTCCAGGTTGCCGCCCGCCATCAGGGCGGCGGCCTTGCCGCTGGCCATCGTGCCATTGCCGCCGCCCAGCTTGCCCGTGATCGCCCCTGACGCGTTGGCACCAAAGAATCCCAGCGAGCCATACAAGGTGACGTCCACACCGCTGATGGTCTGCGCCTGGGTTTCGTTGTTCAGCAAGGGGGCAAACGTGATATTGCGTCCGCCGTAGGCGCTGTTGCCCAGGGAGCTCAGCAAACTGGCCTTGTAGCTGGAATCGGCGCTGCTGGTGCTGGACAGATTGCCCCCCGCCGTGTAGCTCACACCGATTTGCTGCGATCCGTTTCCATTGGTCTGGGTGTTGGTGACGCTGTCGTTGTATTTCAGGAAGACGCCAGGCAGCCAACCTTGCCAGACAACGCCGCCGTTGAGCGTTTGCGTCTGGTTGGTGCCATAGGTGCTGGAGGTATACGGCGTGTTGTAGGCGTCGGCCTGTATGGTGGCCGCCGTCTGCGTGATGTTGCGATCCGCCTGCACGATGGTGGCCTGGTCGTACAAGGTTCCTCCGGCGGTCCGGTTCACGTCTCTGACGGCGGTAAAGCTGGTGCTGTTGACGTTCTGGGTCGTCGTGGAGGCCAGGGAGGTGATTTCCTTGTGTACCCAGGTAAAGCCGATATCACTGTTCTTGAAGCCCGGATCTGCGGACGCCAATGAATTGAGGGCGTCCGACAACGATGCGCCGGCCTTGATTTGGCTGGTTGCCGTTACCACGCCGGTATTGCTGACATTGAAGGTCTCGCCAACTCGGAGAATGAAGTTGGTATTGAAGATGTCGGTTACCGTCTTGGTCAGCGGCGTGGTCACCGTGGTGCTGCCGGAGCCGGCGGCAGCATAGCTGTTGATATTGCCGGTGGCATTGACATTGATGTCGCGTCCCGCCGCAATCCGGCTTTGGTTGAAGGTAATGGTGCTGCCAGCCAGATTGACATCTTCTCCGGCAGCAAGAGCGACGTTGGAGACGCCCACCGTCGTGCCCGTGATCACGACATCACCCTGGGTGCTGGACAGCGGCTGGCTGATGGACACGCTGCCGCCCGATGCAATGCCAATACCGGTTTGCGCATTGAAGGCCTTGCCTACTTGCACGCTTGAATTGGCCGTAGGCGCATTGATGCTGATTTTGTCGGCGTACATGGCACTGCCGGACAGCACCACCGTGGCCGGTGTGGTGGTGACCACACCATTGGCATCCACCGACTGCGCGTTGACCACCAATGCGCTCTTGACGTTGACTGGCGCGCTGATGGAGACCTGCGCTCCGGTCAACTCCACATTGGTGCCGCTGCCGGCACTCAGGCCGGCGCCGCCCACGCTGATGGCACCCTGTACGTTCACATATTTCAGGTTGCTGGCGCTGTCCACCTGCGGCGTGCCCGCCACCAGACTGACCGCATTGTTGAAATTCAGGAAGGAGCAGCCCGAGCAGCTGATGCCATAGGGGTTGGCCATGACAAACTTGGCGCTGGGGCCGGCCAGCTCTACAGCGCCTGCCAGACTGCTTTGCCGGTTGGACGCCGTTGCGTCCAGCAGAATGGTGGAGGCGCTGGCCTGTAGGTTTTTGTTGGCGTCTATGGTGCCGGCAAGCTGTGTGCTGGTCTGCTGCAACGCATTGTTGATCACGGCGCCGGAGGCGGTGACGTCCATGCGGGTGAGCGGGTTGTACGACAGTCCGCGCGTATTGGGATTCGCGATGCTGAGGAT
>CANBTQ010000285.1 GCA_947372425.1 Comamonadaceae bacterium
TACTGCCCGGTGTTTTTCTGGTGTCCCGCTCTGCCAGCGCGAAGGCTGTGACCTAATCCATTCTCGCTGGCGCAGGCTGTCAGATCAGCTTGGAGAACTTGGCTGTGCTTTGCGCCAGATGCTTGTCAAACACCATGCCCGAGGCGCGCACAAACATGCGGCCCTTGGGTGTGACAGAGATGCGCTCATCGTCCACCACGATCAGGCCGGCCTCTTCGTACTGCTTGAGCAGCACCAGCTCCTCGGCAAAATAGCTTTTGAAGTCAATGCCGTGGGCCGCGTTGATGGCCGCATAGGTGACCGGGCCGCTGCACATCAGCTCCATGATGACCTGGCGGCGCAGCACGTCGTCGTCGGTCAGCGCGTAGCCCTTTTCCACCGGCAGCGTGTCCACGTCCAGGTGCTCGTAGTAGGCCTTGAGGGTGCGCACCGACTGGCTGTACGAGTGCCCCACCTTGCCGATGGCCGAGACGCCAAAGCCGATCAGGTCGCAATCCGCGCGCGTGGTGTAGCCCTGGAAGTTGCGGTGCAGGGTCTTGTCCAGGCGTGCCAGGTTCAGCTCGTCCGTCGGTTTGGCAAAGTGGTCCAGGCCGATGTAGATGTAGCCGGCGTCCAGCAGGCGGTGCACCGACATCAGAAAGATCTGCAGGCGCTCTTCGGCGCTGGGCAGTTCGGCTTCCACAATCAGGCGCTGCGCGCGGAAGCGGCTGGGCAGGTGGGCGTAGTTGTAGAGCGCGATGCGCTCGGGCGCGAGATCGATCACGCGGTCCAGCGTGCGGTTGAAGCTCGCTGTGCTTTGCTTGGGCAGGCCGTAGATCAGGTCGGCGTTGATGGACTCAAAGCCCGACTTGCGGCTGGCCGTGACCGCCTTTTCCACCATCTCATAGGGCTGGATGCGGTTCACCGACTGCTGCACCGCCGGATCAAAATCCTGCACGCCAAAGCTGGTGCGGTTAAAGCCCAGGCCGGCCAGCATGGCCATGGTGTCGTCGTTGACGGTGCGCGGGTCGATCTCAATGCCCAGCTCGGCATCGGGCAAAAAGTTGAAGTGGCTGCGCAGCATGGCCATCAGCTCCCCCAGCTCGTCCGGCGTCAGAAAGGTGGGTGTGCCGCCGCCAAAGTGCAGCTGCGATGCGCGCCGGTCCGGGCCTATGTGGCTGGCCACCAGCGCCATCTCCTTGGCCAGGTAGCGCAGGTATTCGGCGGTGCGGGTGCGGTCCTTGGTGACGATCTTGTTGCAGCCGCAAAAGTAGCACAGCGATTCGCAAAACGGCAGGTGCACATAGATCGACAGCGGCGGGTTGCTGCGCTGCGGGTTGTTGCGCTGTGCCAGGTAGGCGATGTAGTCGGCCTCGGCGAAGCCGGCATGGAAGCGGTCGGCCGTGGGGTACGAGGTGTAGCGGGGGCCGAGCTTGTCAAAGCGGCGGATCAGTTCTTCGGAAAACTCAATGTCTGGCAGGGTGTTCATGGCTTGCAGCGGAGGCCGCTGTCGGTAGTAGCAGAAATGGCAACAGGGGGAATCATGCCCCATCGGGGAGGCCCTGCGGCCAAAAAGGGAAAGTGGCGCGGCCCGCAGGAAACCGGGCTGTCAATGGATGCCGCAAGCCCCCGGGCCGTCCGGATGGCCACAACTGCCGCAGGCAGCGGGCATGGGCATGGCCGGTGCCGAAGTGGCGGCCGTGGTGGTGGCAAACACGGAGAGCAGCTTGTCCAGTTGCGGCGACTGGCACTGCGGACAAACCGGCGTCGAATCGGCACGCACCAGTGCCTCAAATTCATGGTGGCACTGGCTGCAGGCATATTCGTAAATGGGCATGGTGGCTCCTAGGAGGGCAAATTATCCCTGTGAATCCGCTGCGTCCCCATTCAGCCGGCGCCATGGCTGTCGCCTAAGCCGTCACTGTCTGCCCTATATCAATACTTCAGCACGCGTCTGGTGTTGCATACCAGACAAGGAACTGCCGAAAATATTTGCGCATGAAGGGTTAGCCAAGAGCCCATGACCGCGCAGGCCCGGCAACCGGCGGCGCCATGAGAGCGGTGGGGTTTTTAACGACCAAATGGTCGCGTGCTGGCGTTTGTGCCCAATAGAAAGGAAGGTCCATGTCTGATCCACTATCCAGCTCCCTGGACACGTTGAACCGTGCATTTGCACAATTGCAAAATTGGAAATTGCATCGATTGGAGTCCCTGGCCGCCGGCGTCCCGCCCGACCTTGCCACCATCCGCCGCGACGATTGCTGTGAGCTGGGGCGCTGGCTGCATTCCGAAGGTGCCCAAATCCATGGCAGCAAACCAGAGTTCCAAGAATTGCTTAGCAAGCATGCCAGCTTTCACCAGGTGGCAGCCGTCGCAGTCGGGAAAGTCATGGTCTTGCCTCCCGATGAGGCCATCACCATGCTGAACGGCTGCTCCGTATCGGGCACAGCGGCCAGCAATGCGGCTATGGCCGTCCTGGCGCTGAAAAAGAGGCTCGCCGACACCAACGACACGGCGGCCTGACGCTCGGCGCCTCCCCGCCCGCGCACCCACGGTTCTACTTGCGCAGCAGGCGCAGGCCATTGCCCACCACCAGCAGGCTGGCGCCCACATCGGCAAACACGGCCATCCACAGGGTGCCCAGGCCCAGCAGGGTCAGCACCAGAAACACCGCCTTGATGCCCAGCGCCAGCACGATGTTCTGCACCAGCAGCGCATGCGTGTCGCGCGACAGGCGCACGAAGCGCGGCAGCTTCTGCAGGTCGTCATCCATCAGGGCCACATCGGCGGTCTCGATGGCGGTGCCGGTGCCGGCCGCGCCCATGGCAAAGCCGATGTCGGCGCGGGCCAGGGCCGGCGCGTCGTTGATGCCGTCGCCCACCATGCCGACCGCGTGGCCCGCATCCATCAGGCCCGCAATCACCTGCAGCTTGTCTTCGGGCAGCAGGTCGCCGCGCGCGTCGTCCAGCCCCAGCTGCTGGGCAATGGCGCGTGCGGTGTGGGCGTTGTCGCCGGTCAGCATGATGGTCTGGATGCCCAGGGCATGCAGCTCGGCAATCGCCTGGCGGCTGCCCGGCTTGACGGTGTCGGCCACGGCAAACAGGCCGTGCACGCTGTGTGCATCGGTGAGCAGGATGACGGTCTTGCCCTGCGCTTCCAGGGCGGCGAGTTGCAACTCCAGCGCAGCAGAGCAGCGGCCCTGCGCATGGATCAGGCGGTGGTTGCCCAGGCAATAGGTCTTGCCGGCGATCACGCCCTGGACGCCGCGGCCGGCCAGGGCTTCAAACTGCTCCACCGGCTGCAGCGCCACGCCATCGCGCCGGGCGGCCTGCGCCACGGCCAGGGACACCGGGTGGTCGGAGCGCGCCGCCAGGCTGGCGGCCAGGCTGCGCACCACGGCATCTGCATAACCGTTGAGCGCACAAAAATCGGTCTGCACCGGCTTGCCGTGGGTCAGGGTGCCGGTCTTGTCCAGCGCGATCCAGCGCAGCTTGCGTCCCTGTTCCAGATAGACACCGCCCTTGACCAGAATGCCGCGTCGCGCGGCGGCGGCCAGGCCGCTGACGATGGTGACCGGTGTGGAGATCACCAGTGCACAGGGGCAGGCAATCACCAGCATCACCAGCGCCTTGTAGATCCAGCCGAGCCAGTCGCCACCCAGCAGCAGCGCTGGCAACACGGCAATGGCCAGCGCCATGGCAAACACCACCGGGGTGTAGACCTTGGCGAACTGGTCGACAAAGCGCTGCGTAGGCGCCTTGGCGCCCTGCGCCGCTTCCACCGCGTGGATGATGCGTGCCAGCGTGCTGTTGCCGGCTGCGGCCGTCACCGTGTATTCAAAAGACCCGAAGGTGTTGATGCTGCCGGCAAACACGGCGTCGCCCGCCTGCTTGTCCACCGGCAGGCTCTCACCGGTGATGGGTGCCTGGTTGACGCTGGAGCTGCCGCTGACCAGGGTGCCGTCCAGCGCAAGGCGCTCGCCCGGGCGCACCCGCACGCGGGCCTGCAGCGCCACCGCGCTGGCAGCCACCGCCAGCCAGCTGCCATCGGTCTGCAGCACGGTGGCGGTCTCGGGCGTGAGCTGCAGCAGACTGCGGATGGCGTTGCGCGCGCGGTCCAGTGACTTGGCCTCAATCAGCTCGGCCACGGTGAACAGCACCATCACCATGGCCGCTTCCGGCCACTGCCCCAGCACCAGCGCGCCGGTGACGGCAATGCTCATCAGCGCATTGATGTTGAG
>CANBTQ010000286.1 GCA_947372425.1 Comamonadaceae bacterium
GGCGCAGACCTTCTTCATGGACGACGAGGTGGCAGAGTCCTACCTGCTGGACTCCATCCTGACCCTGGTGGATGCCAAGCACGCCGAGCAGCAGCTCAATGACCGCCAGGAAGCGCGCCGCCAGGTCGGCTTTGCCGACCAGATATTCATCAGCAAGTCCGATCTGGTCAGCAAGGACGAACTGGACGCCCTGATGCACCGCCTCAAGCACATGAACCCGCGTGCCCCGCAGCGCGCCGTGCATTTTGGCGAAGTGGCCTTGAGCGAAGTGTTTGACCTGCGCGGCTTCAACCTGAACGCCAAGCTGGACATTGACCCGGACTTCCTCACGGAAGACGATCACGACCATGCGCACCACGACCATGACCACGAACATGGCGAGCACTGCGACCACCCGTCCCATGCCCATGGTGCGCACGGGCATGGCCACCACCATCACCATGATGATGACGTGAAGAGTTTTGTGTTCAAGTCTGAGCGTCCGTTTGATCCGGCCAAGCTGGAAGACTTTCTGGGCGCCATTGTCAATGTGTACGGCCCCAAGATGCTGCGCTACAAGGGCGTGCTGCACATGACGGGCACCGACCGCAAGGTGATATTCCAGGGCGTGCACCAACTCATGGGCAGTGATCTCGGTCCCGCCTGGGCTGAAAACGAAGTGCGCAACAGCAAAATGGTGTTTATTGGCATCGACCTGCCCAAAGACATTTTGTTGCAGGGGCTGGAGCAATCCCTGGTGTAGCCGGTGTTTAATGGTGCTGCGACAAGCTGGGGAATCAATAACACCAGATTCTGAAGGACTTTGAATGATGGCTGGGGATGGAATGATTGTCTCGATTTTGCAACTCATGGGTTTTCCAATAGCGAAGCCTGTACACTCGCGCGCCGGAGAAACCCTACAAGAGAAGCCCTTAAAAGCCGCCCGTGGAGTCCCAGGCGTCATAGAACACAAGCAGGCGATTTCCGCCAGGAGAGACCAAGTGAATGCCAAATCCGGGAAAGACCCCAAGTCCAAAGCTCTCGCCGTGAAAGCCAAAGCCAGCGCAAAACCTGCCGCAAAGCCCGTCAAGCCTGCGGCCAAGGTGCCGGCAAAGCCTGCGGCCAAACCGGTGGTCAAGCCTGCTGTGAAAGTCGCCGCCAAACCTGCTACCAAAGCCGTTGCCAAAGCACCGGTGAAACCCGCCGCCAAAGCGGTCAAACCGGTGGTCAAAGCCCCGGCCAAACCCGTAGCCAAGGTGGCGCCCAAGCCGGCAGTCCCTGTGGCTGCCAAAAAAGTGCCCGTCAAGGCGAAAGCCAAGGCGGCTGCCCCCCTACCTGTCAAGGCAAGCAAGGCGGCCGCGCCTGTTGCCAAGCCGAAGCCTGCTGCTGTCAGCAAACCCGCTGCCAAGCCAGCCTCTCCTGAAAAAGTATCCGTATCCATGACTGCTGCCGTAACCAAACCAGCACCTGTGCCCGTGGCACCGGCTGCTGTGGCCCAAAAGACCGGACGTCCGTCGTCGCGTCTGGCCCAGTTGACCGTGCCCTCCATGGCGCAAAGTGTTGCATCCACCGCAGCCAAAGCCAGCTACAGCCAATCCATACCGTCCCCTGTGATCGTCCCTGCCTTGCCCTCCTCGATTAAAAAAGACCCCAAACTCGCCAACAACTGGAAAACCAAGCCGGTTGCCGAGCTGACCGATGCCGAATTGATGGCCATGCCCGATTCGGAGTACATGAACGACGTGCAGATGGCGGTGTTCCGCCTGAAACTGTCCACGCTCAAGCAGGAAATTCTCAACAGTGCTGGTGAAACCACCGAGCACCTGCGTGAAGACACCTCGGTCGTGCCCGATCCCGCGGACCGCGCCACCATCGAAGAAGAACATGCCCTGGAGCTGCGCACGCGTGACCGCGAACGCAAGCTGCTCAAGAAGATCGAGCAATCGATTGTCCGCATCGATGCCGGAGACTATGGTTACTGCGACGAAACCGGCGAGCCCATCGGGGTGGGCCGTTTGCTGGCCCGTCCGACGGCCACGCTGTCGCTGGAGGCGCAGCAGCGCCGTGAACTGAAACAAAAAATGTTTGGTGATTGATCCACACTTTTGCGCGTGCGGCCTGTTGACCTTCCCTTTCTCTAGCCATGGTTACCAAAGACGATAGACCCGGTCTGCTGTCCAAGGTTGCCATGTTCGTTCGCAATCCGACCAAGGATTGGTCGGAGCTGGACCAGCCGCTGGACAGCGATGCAACGGCCTATGACAAGCAGGCGCTCAAGGCGATGATCGAGCGCAAGCGGCAAAACGATTTTGTCCGCAAGCGCGAATTCGACCAGCTGCGCAAACTGCGCAACCGCGATCCGGGTGCCATCGCCAGCATGGCCCGGCCCTCTTTCTTCCAGACCAGTCTGCCCACCGACGTGGGGGGACGTGCCGTCACGCTCAAGAAAATTGACGAAATCGAGGCGCAGATGTCGCGCCAGTGGTGGAAGAGCAAAGGTGACGGTTCGACCACGGCGGGTGCGCTGGCCGCGCCCGAGGGCGTGGTGCAAAACTCGGACGAGCCCAGTTCCGAGTCCTTTGCGGGCAATTCGGGGATGTCGACGCCTTTTGCCAGCACCGAGCCAATCCACATGAAGGGCGAGCCTTCTGCCGGTCTGGACGGCGACTTCCTCCCAACCCAGATGGCCACGGGCATGGCGCCGGTATCGGCACCGGATGCAGCCGAGGGCCGGGATGCCCGTACCGAAACCAACAGCGGGTTTTCCACTTCGCGTCTGTTTGCCATCGCGGTGGACGAGATCGCCACGGATCCCGAACTTGAAGAAGCCGCCATCCGCTTTGCCAATGGCGATGATGCCGGGGCCGAGAACGGCTTGCTGTCGGCCTTGCGCGGCAACGATCTGGATCCGCAGGCGGCGCAGTCCTGGGCTGCTGCCGTGCTGGACTTTTACCGTGCCACCGAAAACCAGCAGGCCTTCGACAGGGCCGTGCGTGAATTCGCCTTGCATCTGGATGGTGTGGAACCGGTCTGGTCACGGCTGGCCGATGCGGCTGCGGCCGGTGCGCCGGCCCGCAGCGGCGCTGCACAACCCATCTGGAGCAGCCCGGCCACCTTGACGGCCGCTGACATGGAGAATCTGCGTGCAGCCATGGTGTCGCAACCCATGCCCTGGTACCTGGCGTGGAATGAACTGCAGGATATTGCACCGGACGCCATGCCCTTGATGGATGCCCTGTTTAGCAGTCTGTGCGACGAGGCCGTGAGCCTGCGTCTGGACGGGGTGGAGCAGGTCGCGCAGGCCTTGCGTGCCCTGACCCCGTCGGGCCGGCATGCCGTGGATCCCAGTTGGTGGCAGGTGCGGCTGAACGCCCTGCGTGCCATGGGCCTGCAGGATGATTTTGAGTTGGCCGCGCTGGACTACTGTGTGACCTACGAAGTGGCGCCGCCGGCCTGGGTTGATGCGCAGTGCCAGATCGAGGCTGCTGGCTCCCGGGCCACGGCCCCCGGCACCGAGACGGGTTTGCAGGAAGGCGACAGGGCCCTGGTGCTGCAGGGCGAACTGGTCGGCGATGCCACACAAGCCCTGTCCGCACTGGAAGCCGAAACGGTGGCGAACACTCGCCTGTTTATTTCCTGTGCTGCCCTGGTCCGTGTGGATTTTGCGGCTGCCGGCAGCATATTGAGCTGGGTGGCGGTGCGTCAGTCCGAGGGCAACCAGATCCAGTTCCAGGACGTGCACCGCCTGGTGGCAGCGTTTTTCAACGTCATCGGTATCAACGAATACGCCAAGGTGGTTCCCCGCTCCATCTGAGCCAGTGGGTGGACCTCCGGCCCCCGCAGGCAAGTCTTGCAAATCGGGCAATCGCACCCAGCTAGGAACGACATGGAACAATTTCACGGAACCACCATCATCAGCGTGCGGCGCAAGACGCCGGACGGCTACCAGGTCGCCATCGGCGGCGACGGCCAGGTCACCCTGGGCAATATCGTCGTCAAGGGCACGGCGCGCAAGGTGCGCAAGCTGTATCACGGCAAGGTGCTGGCCGGTTTTGCCGGCGCCACGGCCGACGCTTTTACCCTGTTTGAGCGCTTCGAGGCCAAGCTGGAAAAGCACCAGGGCCAGCTGGTGCGTGCCGCCATCGAGCTGACCAAGGACTGGCGCACCGACCGCGTGCTGCGCCGCCTCGAAGCCATGCTGGCCGTGGCCGACAAAGAAGCCTCGCTCATCATCAC
>CANBTQ010000287.1 GCA_947372425.1 Comamonadaceae bacterium
ATGGTCTTCGGCAAATTCGGCGGGGCTGCGCGCATCCAGGATGGCGTCGAACTCGCCCAACTGATCCACAGTCGCACGGGTATGATCAATTGAAGTCAATGGGTGTCCCGTTGCATGTTGAGTCAGAGAAGCAATTTTATGTCGAACACCACCGCCCCCAGCCCCGCATCAAGCCCTGCCGCACCGGACCCGATACGCCTCACCGCGTTCAGCCACGGCGGCGGTTGCGGCTGCAAGATTGCACCGGCCGTACTGACGCGCCTGCTGGCCAACGCCAACCTGCCGCTGCTGCCACCCGACCTGCTGGTGGGTACCGAGACCAGCGACGATGCGGCGGTGTACCGCCTGAACGACCAGCAGGCCATCATTGCCACCACCGACTTCTTTACCCCCATCGTCGACGACCCGTATGACTTCGGCCGCATTGCCGCCACCAACGCCCTGTCCGACGTGTACGCCATGGGCGGCACGCCACTCTTCGCGCTGGCCCTGGTCGGCATGCCGCTGGGCAAGATTCCGGAAGAGGCCATCCGCCTGATCCTGGCCGGCGGCCAGGATGTGTGCAAGGCAGCCGGCATCCCGATTGCCGGCGGCCACAGCATCGACACGCTGGAGCCGATTTACGGCCTGGTCGGCATCGGCCTGGTGCACCCGGACAAGGTGAAACGCAACAACTTGGCACGGGCCGGCGATGTGCTGATCCTGAGCAAGCCGCTGGGTGTGGGCATGCTGTCTGCCGCGCTGAAAAAAGGCACGCTCTCCGCCGAGGGCTATGCCGACATGGTGCGCTGGACCACCAAGCTCAACACACCCGGCATCGCCCTCTCGGCCATGCCCGAAGTGCACGCTATGACAGATGTGACCGGCTTTGGCCTGGCCGGGCATTTGCTGGAAATCTGCCGCGGCTCATCCTTGTCTGCACAAGTGCACTTTGATGCCGTGCCGGTGATTGCATTGGCCGCCGAGATTGCGCAAGGCGGCACCGCCACCGGCGCGTCGGCGCGCAACTGGGACGGCTACGGCAGCAGCATGGTCTTGCCCGAAGGCTTTGCGCAGTGGAAGCAGAACCTGCTGTCCGATCCGCAGACCAGCGGTGGCCTGCTGATTGCCTGCGCACCAGAAGTGGCCGGGCATGTGCTGGCCTTGCTGCGGGCAGAAGACTTTGGGGATGCGGCGGTGATTGGCAGCTTGCGCGTGGGGGCTGCGCAGGTCCACGTGCGCTAAGGCGCGCGGGCCGTTTCGCTTCGCGCGCTGCAGCGCATGGATTGCGGTGCTCCACATCAGTCACTCACTTCGGTAATTTCCATATTGCGGTCACTCGATCGGGACAGCACAAATCGAAAGTCGGCAGGGAACAGTCTTCAATAAGCGAGCAGAGTGCGTGCGGTGGTCCTGACTACATCGCCAATGACATCTTGGTCTACCTTGGGCTCCAAATCCGCCGGTGACCCCTTCTTACCCGTAGCCAGCAATCGGAACTTGTCGCCACTACCCTGCGTTGCGTACTCGCCGGTGCAAGAGGGGCAGTACAGGTTTGTTCCCGGCGCGTGTGAGCGCGCAACGGCAATGGTTGGGCCACACATCATGCACACCTGCAGAGGGATACCGGAATCACTGTGTCCAACGATATGGTCTAACGCGCCTGCCTGACCCAAGGTGACAAATAGCTCGCCCATTGCACGGTCAAACTGCGAGCCCAGGTTCTGGCTGATGATGCCCAAGGCCTGCGCTACCGGCATCCCCTGGCGATAGGGGCGGGTGCTGGTCATGGCGTCGAATGCATCGCAGATACCAACAATCCTCGCATCCACCGAGATGTCCTTGCCAGCAAGGCCTCTGGGATAGCCCCGCCCATCGGGCGTCTCATGGTGGGCGCGAATGGCTTGTTCGGCCAACTTGGCCAGCGGGTGACTGGACAGCATGCGCCAGCCCACATAGGGGTGCGTCTTGATGACGGCGTATTCTTCTTCTGTCAGCCGGTCCTTCTTGCCAAGGATGTGGTCTGGCACGCTGATTTTTCCGAGGTCATGCAAGAAGGCGCCCACCGTAATGCGCGACACATCGCCCTCGGGCAAGCCCGCGCGGGTGGCCAGCAATTGGGAAAATTGAGAAACGCGCCAGAGGTGGCCTCCGGTATACGGGTCCCTGGCCTCCACCATCCAGGCCATCACCAGCAAGGAGGTCAGCAAATCCTCCTGGTGCCGAATGTGTTGCACGGACTCCGATGATCCCAGCAGGCCTTTGATGTCACTTAGAAAGCTCAAGTCCATTCTCCAATCCAAGGTTGTTCGTCCATGCTGTTTGTCGGGACTGCACTGCACCTATTACAACCCACATGCATTCAAGCGGATCGTTGGTCACCTACCAGGCAGGCGCCAGCATGCAACACCCTGCATGGCATTTGTTACCATGCCGCACCGAATGCCTATTCCTCCATCCGAGGGGAACCCCATAGATGAGCTACCACCCCCACATTGGCCGAACGCTCAAGCAGGAACTCTCTGACTGGCGGCGCTGGCTGGGGCGCATGTTGGTTCTGGCATTCGCGGCCATCGCAGGTTTGACCGTGGTGGCCTTCACCTGGTTGACCGAGCAGGCCCTGGCGGCGTTTCAAACTTTGCAAACATCGTACTGGTGGGCTCCGCTGCTGTGGACACCGCTGTGCACCGTGGCCATCGTGGCGGTCACCAGGCGCTGGTTTGCGGGTATTGCCGGCTCTGGCATTCCCCAGGTCATTGCCGCACTCGAACCCGAGGCCAACGGGCCCCGTCGTGCCTATTTCGTTTCCCTGCGACTGTCCATTGCCAAGATGGCCCTGACGGCCTGGGGATTATTGGGAGGTCTGTCCCTGGGCCGTGAGGGGCCCTCGGTGCAGATTGCGGCCGGCGTCATGCACCATGCCAGGCGTTGGATTCCAGAAAGTGCCCGTGTATCCGATCACGCACTGCTGATCGCCGGGGGTGCTGCCGGCGTCGCGGCTGCCTTCAATACGCCACTGGGCGGCGTGATGTTTGCCATCGAAGAACTTTCGCGAAGACCCGAGCAGCGCAGCAACGGGCTGGTGTTGGCCGCCATTGTTCTGAGCGGACTGATGGCCGTCTCGGTGTATGGCAATGCCACCTACTTTGGCATCATCCGAATCGACGGGTTTAGCTATGCGCTGGTCGGGCCCGGCATGGCCATCGCGCTGGCAAGCGGCATATTGGGTGGCATCTTTTCCAGGCTGCTGGTGGTCTCCCTGACACCGGAATCCAAGGGCTGGATGATGCAATTGCGAAGAACAAGACCGCTTGTCTTCGCGCTCGCCTGTGGCGCCCTGATTGCACTGCTGGGTGTCAGCAGTGGCGGGGCGACCTTTGGCAGCGGCTATGCCCATACGCGCCACTTGCTGGAGGCCGGAACCGAGTCCTTTGACCTCTTTGTCCCGTTCAAGTTTCTGGCCACATGGCTGACCACCTGGTCTGGCGTGCCTGGCGGCATCTTTGCCCCCTCGCTGGCCATTGGCGGCGCGCTGGGGCATGACGTATCCCAACTTTTTGGCTACGCCAACACGCCCACCCTGATCGCCTTGGGCATGGCCGGATTTCTGGCAGCAGTGACGCAGGCACCGCTCACGTCCTTCATCATCGTGATGGAAATGGTGGACGGACACGCTTTGGTATTGAGCTTGATGACCTGCGCCTTTGTTGCCAGTGGCATCTCCAAGATCATCAGCGCGCCGCTGTACGCCAGTCTTGCCATGTTGCAACTCAAACGCCTGCCTGCCCAATCCGCATAGAAGGGGACCCTGCACGCGCTTGCCGCCATCAGGACCCTTCAGCTGACAACTTCCAGCACCTTGCTCAGATCGGCACCCACATAGCTGGGTCGCGGACCAATGGATTCAAACGGCAAGCCTTGCCGGTTCACCCACAAGGTCTTGAAACCAAACCACGTAGCGCCCAGAGCGTCCCAGGCATTGCTGGAGACAAACAGGACTTCATCTGCTTGTACCGGAAAGGCTTCGAGCACCAAGCCATAGCTTTGCGGTGCGGTCTTGAACAGACGAATGCCATCCACCGAAAGGACCTTTCTGAGCAAGCCGTCCAGCCCGGCACTCGCTACGGCCGATGCAAGCATCTCCACACTGCCATTCGAGAGACTGGCCGTCTCCATGCCCCGGGC
>CANBTQ010000288.1 GCA_947372425.1 Comamonadaceae bacterium
AAACAAGGTTAGGGCGCATCGGCCCACTAAACGCTCCTGTTCGTTTTGCCGCAATCAATGCCTGTACGGGCGTTGCGCCAACATTCAGTTGTCGGCGTGCCTCGCGAAGTGCATTCAACATTTGCGTTTTACCTGGCGTGATACCAACAATCACCAGCCGGGCCTCTGGGTTCAAGTGCTCAAAAGGCGCATAACAAATCTCAAACTTATCGGTCTTCGCAATGCGCATCTTTTCGAACAAAGATGCCTCTCCATTCCCCGATGGCCACTTCAATTTCCCCCACTTATGGCCAGTCAAACTCCCCCATGGGGGACGGCCAGATTATGACGAATCACCGGTCATGACGATGCGTGCCGCTGCCTCCTTGAGCCGGTAGCTCTTGCCCTCGAACTCCAGCATCGCGCACCGGTGCATGAGGCGGTCCAGGATGGTGGTGGACATGGTGGCGTCGGCCAGGTACTTGCCCCAGTCTTGCACCACCCGGTTGGAGGTAATCACAATGGAGCGGCGCAGCTTGTAGCGCTGGTGCACGATGGCCTGCAGCAGCTCGGCACTCACATCGGCAATGCGCCGGGCCAGAAACAGATCGTCCAGCACCAGCAGATCCGGCTCCACCCAGCCCTTGAGCAATTGCGCCTGCTCTTCGCTGCTGGCCAGGCCATAGCGAGCGAACTCGGTGTCGGCCTCCACGTAGCGCACGTCGTAGCCCTGCGGCGTGGCCTGGTAGGCCACCGCCTTGGCGATGTGGCTCTTGCCGGTGCCGGGCTTGCCGATGAGCAGCGCATTGGCCGCCTCACCGGTCAACAGCGGGTTGTTCTGGCGCCTGCGCAACAGGATATCGACCATGGTACGAATCTCCTGCTCGCGACCAACGACCGGGTCGATACGACCTTCGCGCGCCATGAATGTGAGATCGGTGCAGTACTTTGCCAATGCCGATTTGCCATCACCCGGTGCCTCCATCGCACCACTGGCCTCGCCCGGCACCGCGTTCGCCATGTCGGTTGCGTCCAGTGCCCTGTCGGCATCTTCGATAGAGCCAGCAACAATGAGGGGAAAGTCATCCGCAACCTGCAGCGGCGGAATTTTTTGAAAACTCGCTGAAATGCTCAGAAGTACACGGCGCAGTTCCGGCGTCTGCAGCATGGCGGCCAAAAGCCAGGCCCCACGAATACAGCGATCGTTTGCAGACAGACTGGCATATACCCAGGCCCGCTCAATGGACAGCTCAATGAGATGGCCAAAATCATTGACGCCACTGGCTCCACCCGGCAATTGCGCCAGCGCGACGGTCAGGTCTTTTTCAACTTGCGCCGGGTCCATCTTGAAATGGGCAGCGATGCGGTGCAGGTCATTTCCGGGAATCTGCCAAATTTGGTGAAGCCAATGCACGATTTCCACGTAGGAATTGCCACGCAACTTTGCAAAAGCCGTCGCCGACTCAATCGCCTGAAAGAGCTGTGTGTTCAGTTTGCCGAACAGCGCGCGACGCGAAATATTCACACGCGTTCCTCAGCAAGGGGGCGCACAGAAGCCCACTGCAGGCAGTAGGCGCTGGCAGACTTGTGCAGGTCAAGCTGCCACCCGACAACACACTGCAACAGTCGATTTGTTCTGCTTATTCTTTTCAACATGGCCGCAGATACCCTTCACAAATTTCCCGGTTAATCTGATTGAATTCCGCTTGGTGAAGCCCGGAATCCAGTGTGGATACGATCAATCAAACCGGCCTGAAACAGGATTCGCCACAGCCACAAGCGACTGCCACGCGTCGCCCTGAAAAATCAGCTTGACGATGGGCAGCGATGCCGGTGCCGGCAGAACGCTGAATGCGTCCAACCGCTAGATGGGGAATTGGTTTTGAGCCTTGCGTCCATACTTCGCAAGGGTTGTTCCGATGGGCTTGCGCAGCGTGGTGCGAAGCGCTCACCGGATCTCAATAGGCCGGTATATTCTTGTTATGGTCCGACTATCGTTTTACTTTGCAATTGGCGGCGCTGGATTTGTCCACTATTGAACACTTTTGAAATGAATCCACTGGACGGGGTTCCGGCCACCACAAGATCCTGCCAACGGCTGCCGCAAAATCGACGCCAGCGTTTGCCCTGTTTACTCTCACCCTCCTGCACACCAGCACATCCCATGTTGCAATACCAGACTGTTCCCGTAACCCCGTTCCAACAAAACTGTTCCCTCGTGTGGTGCGACCAGACGCAGCGCGCCGCGGTGATTGACCCGGGTGGTGATCTGCCACGCATCCTGGCCGAGGTCCAGCGACGAAAGCTCACGCTGGAGCAGATCTGGCTGACGCATGCACACATCGACCACGCCGGTGGCACGGCAGAGTTATCGCGCGCATTGGACTTGCCCATCATCGGGCCGCATCCCGGCGACCAGTTCTGGATTGACGGCCTGGCCGAGCAGGGAAAACGTTTTGGCTTTCCCCATGCCGAAACCTTTACACCCACGCGCTGGCTCAAGGACGGCGACACGGTGCGCATTGGCAACAGCACGCTGCAGGTGCGACACTGCCCGGGCCATACGCCGGGCCATGTGGTGTTTTATTCGGCGGAGGCGCAGCGTGCCTTTGTGGGCGATGTGCTGTTTGCCGGCTCCATAGGGCGCACCGATTTTCCGCAGGGCGACCACGACACCTTGATTGCCAGCATCAAGGAGCGCCTCTGGCCCATGGGCAGCGAGACGGTGTTTATTCCGGGCCACGGCCCGGAAAGCACCTTCGGGCGCGAGCGCCGCAGCAACCCGTATGTGGCCGACGCCGTCTGATCAGGCCTTGGTCGGGAAAATGCCACGCTCGGTAACCACGTAATCCATCGGCAGGTCAAAGTCCTGGGGATGGATGGTGGGCAGGCGTGACAGCTCATAGGCCACGCCAATGGTCAATGGGCGCGGCGTCAAGCTAGCCAGTGTACGGTCATAAAAACCGCCGCCATAACCCAGGCGGTAACCGGCGGCATCAAAGCCCACCGGCGGCATGATCAAGGCCTGTGGCACCACGATGTCGGTGGCAGCCGGCACCGGAATGTCATACACACCTTGGATCATGGCCACACCGGGCTGCCAGTGACGGAACTGCAGCGGCGCAGCCTTTTGCACCACTTCGGGCAAGGCGCTGCGTGCGCCCCGTGCGCGCAGATGGCGCAGCGCGTGGCGCGGGTCAAACTCACCCTGGTAGGGCCAGTAAATGCCTATGGTCTTATCCGTCAGTTGGGGAAAGCCGTCGAGCAAATGCTGCGTGATGGCTGCGTTCCATACCCTGCGGTCGGTAGCGGACACGGACTGGCGCTTGGCCAACAATTCCTTGCGCAGGCTGGCCTTCCAGGCCTTGATGTCGTGGGGCTGCATGGCGCTATAGGCCGGGCAGTTCGCTATCGCGCTGGGGTGTGGCCACGCCCAGATGCCGGTAGGCAGCCAGCGTGGCAATGCGCCCACGCGGCGTACGCTGCAAAAAGCCCTGCTGGATCAGATAGGGTTCAATCACGTCCTCAATGGTTTCGCGCTCTTCGCCAATGCTGGCGGCGATGTTGTCCAGGCCCACCGGGCCGCCATCAAAGCGGTGGATCACGGCTTCGAGCAGCTTGCGGTCCATCAGGTCAAAGCCCTGCGGGTCCACGTCCAGCATGGCCAGGGCGCGGTTGGCAATGTCCAGGTCGATCAGGCCTTTGCCCTTCACATCCGCATAGTCGCGCACGCGGCGCAGCAGGCGGTTGGCAATGCGCGGTGTGCCGCGTGAACGCCGGGCAATCTCGAAGCCGCCATCCTCGCTCATGGGTACTTTGAGCAAGCCGGCGCTGCGGGTGACGATGCGCAGCAACTCCTCGGACGTATAAAACTCCAGTCGTGCCACGATGCCAAAACGGTCGCGCAGCGGGTTGGTCAGCATGCCGGCGCGGGTGGTAGCGCCCACCAGAGTGAAGGGCTGCAGATCGAGCTTGATGGAGCGTGCGGCAGGGCCTTCGCCGATCATGATGTCGATCTTGTAGTCCTCCAGCGCGGGGTAGAGAATTTCCTCCACCACGGGGGAGAGACGGTGGATCTCGTCAATGAACAGAACGTCGTTCTTTTCCAGATTGGTCAGCAGCGCTGCCAGATCCTTGGGCTTTTCCAGCACCGGGCCGCTGGTCTGG
>CANBTQ010000289.1 GCA_947372425.1 Comamonadaceae bacterium
CTGACGAAGGGGATAGCGGTAACGATACCGCCGACTGCACCGGCACAACCCGATGCAATCATCCAGGTACGCTTGCTGGCGTCGATCGATTTGGTGTCGACTAGGGTTTCACTCATGAGAATCCTCAATGAACATCACAACTATGGGCAGACGTCGATTGTAGCTGACCGAAGGCAGTCAATTGTTCGTGTAACTTACATTGCCAAGCTCTGGCGAGTGAGCGAAGGGGACACTACACTCCCGTTTGTTTCAAAAAGGAGTTTTATATGGGAATGATGCAAGAGTTCAAGGAATTCGCAGTCAAAGGCAACGCTGTTGATCTGGCCGTTGGTGTGATCATCGGTGGCGCGTTCGGAAAGATCGTGGATTCTGTCGTGGCAGACCTGTTCATGCCAATCGTGGGTGCGGTGATTGGCAAGGTGGACTTTTCCAATCTCTACGTCGTGCTGGGCAGTGTGCCGGCCGGTACCGACAGCACGCTGGCCGCTTTGAAGAAGGCGGGGGTCCCGGTTTTTGCCTACGGCAACTTCATCACCATTGCAGTGAATTTTGCGATTTTGGCATTTATCGTCTTCATGATGGTCAAACAACTCAATCGCCTGAAAAAGGCCGAGCCTGTGGTCGAGGCTCCGGCACCCGTGATACCGGAAGATGTGATCCTGCTGCGCGAAATCCGCGACAGTCTCAGAAAGTAATCCTCAGCAAGCCACCAAGGCCCGCGCCATCCGGATCGCCTCCAGCAGGCTGGCCGGGTCGGCGCGGCCACTGCCCGCAATATCAAAGGCAGTGCCATGGTCCGGGCTGGTGCGCACCAGCGGCAGGCCTAGCGTGACGTTCACGCCCTTCTCCACCCCCAGGTATTTCACCGGTATCAGCCCCTGGTCGTGGTACATCGCCACCACCACATCAAACTCTGCCGCAGCGCCCGCACGTTTGCGCGCCCGCATGAACACCGTATCAGGTGCCCACGGGCCGCTCACCTGACAGCCTTGGCGGGCTGCGGCCTGCATTGCCGGGACGATCACCTCCAACTCTTCGCGCCCGAAAAGCCCCCCCTCCCCGGCATGCGGGTTCAGGCCGGCCACGGCGATACGCGGCGCCCGACCCAACACCTTGCCCAGGGACACATGGGTAATCAAGAGCGTCTGCAATACATTGTCAAAGGTGACTGCATCAATCGCATCCCGCAGCGACACATGGATGGACACCAGCACCGTGCGCAACTCGTCGTTGGCCAGCATCATGCGCACGGGGACATCGCGCACCGACTTGCCCAAATGCTCAGCCGCCACGGCCTGCAACATCTCCGTGTGCCCGGGGTACTGGTTGTAGGGAGCTCCGGCAGCAGCCAGCGCTTCCTTGTGGATGGGTGCGGTGACCACCGCAGCGATGTCCCCACGCCTGGCCCCGCGAGCCGCCGCCCTCACGCAGCGCCCGGCAAAGCCACCGGCTTGCGCACTGACCTGGCCCCACGGCACGGGCGTCAAGGCCTCACCTTCCTGGAGCACGGGAATACAGTGAGGAGGAACTTGATGGACCTCACCCGCTTGGGCAATGGCGGCCACCGGGTACGGAACTCCGTCTGCACGCAACAGGGCAACGGCACGCCGCATGCTACCCACGTCGCCCCAGACAAAACACCCCTTCAGCAGCCCGGGCTGCTGGCAAAAGGCCTTGGCAATAATTTCGGGGCCTATGCCGGCGGCATCGCCCAGGGTGATCGCAATCGGGGTATTCACGCTGGATACTTTCAGGCAGGGTTATCGATGTCGATGAACTGGTGCTCGAGCCCGTATTGCGCGGCCACATGGGCTGCCAACGCGGGAGCGCCATAGCGTTCGCTGGCATGGTGGCCGCAGGCGATGAAGCTGACACCGCACTCACGCGCGAGGTGCGCCTGCGGCTCGGAGATTTCCCCGGTCACAAACACGTCGGCGCCGGCTGCCATGGCGTCTTCAAAGTAGCCCTGCGCGCCACCGCTGCACCAGGCCACACGCTGCAGGGGCCCGGCATTGCCTGCCACCAGGGTGACGCGACGGCCCAATACGGTTTCAATATGCTGGGCTAGTGCTTGCGGACTGGCCATGCGTGCGGCCGGCGCTTCGCCCAGCCAGCCCAGTTGCTGCTGGCCAAAACGCGCATGCGGCACCAGGCCCAGTCTTGCACCAAGCTGCGCGTTGTTGCCCAGTTCGGCATGGGCATCCAGCGGTAGGTGGTAGGCGTACAAGTTGATGTTGTGCTGCATCAGCAAGCCCAGTCGCTGGCGCAACCAACCGGTGACCCGGCCGTCGTGGCCACGCCAGAAAAGCCCATGGTGCACCAGGATGGCGTCGGCCCCGACCGCCA
The DNA here is from genome assembly GCA_947372425.1 of Comamonadaceae bacterium. Classification (GTDB taxonomy): domain Bacteria; phylum Pseudomonadota; class Gammaproteobacteria; order Burkholderiales; family Burkholderiaceae_C; genus Allorhodoferax. The sequence goes on from CANBTQ010000289.1 coordinate 2,347, forward strand.
CTGCAGCCTCGATCAGTGCCAGGCTGGCCGTTACCCCGGACACCAGCTTGCCAATGTGCTGGCGCCCTTCGACCTGCAGCCCGTTTGGGCAATAGTCCGTGAAGCGCTCCGGCTGCAGCAGCACATCAAAGACATTCAAAAGTTGTTTGCGTTCAATCATGTGGTTCTTCCTAGTCGCCAGGGCAGTCAATCCCGATTGTGCTGGAGGGCGCCGCTTCCAGTTCGCAGTCGCAACCGGTACCGGCGGCAATCCACCGGCCTACCACGGCCTGACGTATGCCGCCCTCACCCAGCGCGCCACACCGGTATTGCTGCTCGGCAGCAAGCCAGCGCAGCGCCTTGCAAGGCCCGACCCGACTGAGCGACAGGAGCACACCTAGCGGGCAGGGCTCCACCAGACAGCACACACCGCAGCCATTGCACACCGTTCCCGGGGCGGGCTTTGGGGGGGCACTGGACTGAATCTGAATAATCTGCCGGGAAGTAGAAGCACTGCGCATGGGGGGACTCTGGCTGCACTGTACCGTGAAGACGGCTGCAGCCTACAATTTGCGGCTATGAAAAGACTTTGGCTGATCTTCTCGCAAACCGCCACGGTGCTTCTGGCGGCTTACTTTGTAGTGGCAACCCTCAAACCGCAATGGGTGGGCCACACCCCGGGCAGCGTGGGTGCTGCGGTTGCACTGTTCGAAGCGCCCGCTCCGGCAGCCGGCGAAATCCCGCCTGGCAGCCTGCGCATTGCCGCCCAGAAGGCCTCGGCGGCTGTGGTCAGCATCAGCACCAGCCAGGCGGCAAAGAAAAACCCGAAGTCCAACGATCCCTGGTTCAAGTTTTTCTACGGCGACCAGGGCAACGAACCCCAGGGCGGTCTGGGCAGCGGCGTTATCGTCAGCCAGAGCGGCTACATCCTGACCAACAACCATGTGGTGGAAGGTGCGGATGAAATCGAGGTCATCCTGAACGACAGCCGCCACACACTGGCCAAAGTCATTGGCACCGATCCCGACAGTGATCTGGCCGTGCTGAAGATCAGCCTGGACAAACTTCCGACCATTGTGCTGGGCAACTCCGATGCGATTCAGGTGGGCGATCAGGTGCTGGCGATTGGCAACCCCTTTGGCGTGGGTCAGACCGTGACCAGTGGCATCGTCAGCGCACTGGGCCGCAACCAACTGGGCATCAATACCTTTGAGAACTTTATCCAGACCGATGCGGCCATCAACCCCGGCAACTCCGGCGGTGCACTGGTGGATACCAATGGCAACCTGCTGGGCATCAACACGGCCATCTATTCGCGCTCCGGTGGCAGCATGGGTATCGGCTTTGCCATCCCGGTGTCCACCGCCAAACAAGTGCTGGAAGGTCTGGTCAAGGATGGTCAGGTCACGCGGGGCTGGATTGGTGTCGAGCCCAACGATCTTTCCCCCGAGCTGGCGGAAACCTTCAGCACCAAGATCACCCAGGGCGTGATCATTACCGGCGTACTGCAAAACGGGCCCGCCGCCAAGGCCGGCGTGAAGCCGGGTGATGTCATCGAGGCCATCGGCGAGCGCAAGATCAGCGATGTAACGCAGCTACTGGCCATCGTAGCCTCACTCAAACCAGGCAGTGCAGCGCACTTCACCATCAACCGCAAGAGTCAGAAGCTTGAGCTGGACGTCACGCCGGGTGTCCGTCCCAAACCCAAGGCGCTGGCGCACTAGACGCCGGGATTGCAAGGCGCCGCGCTTACGGCGACTGGCTGGTCTTGGTCTGGGATTCTTCTGGCGCCTGGGTATGGCGGATAAACAGCTGCGC
>CANBTQ010000290.1 GCA_947372425.1 Comamonadaceae bacterium
GGTTCGTTTGCGCACGGACGCCAAGGGCTGCGCCCGCTAGCATCAGAACCACAAGGCCACGCGCCAGTAAGCGGTGCCCGAAAAACTTGGCACTGCCAACGGCGCTGCGGGTACCAACGCCCGCGAATGTCTGACTGAGTAGCAAGTTAAAACCTTTGTGAGGAGAGTAACAAGAAGACGGCCAACGCACGATACTGCGAGGGACCCTTCCGTGCAACTTGTGGCTCTGCCGCCGTCAATGTTGCATTGCAGCGAATTCTATCCGGTGGGCCTTACGCCGGCCATCCCCCGTATGGGTGAGGCAGCAACACGTTGCAAGGATGTGCAATGTGGCCGGTGTACAGTGCATGCCACCTAACAGGAGTACAGACATGGCAAAAGGAATGATCCTTGCCGCAGGCCAGGGCACGCGTGTGCGCCCCCTGACCCAGGATTTACCCAAACCGATGGTGCCGATACTGGGCAAGCCGGTGATGGAGTATTTGATTGAGCACCTGGCGCGACACGGCATCACGCAGATCATGGTGAACGTGGCCTACCACCACCAGCGCATTGAAGACTATTTTGGCGATGGCAGCCGCTGGGGCGTGGAGATTGGCTACTCGTTTGAGGGCATTAAAGAGCATGGCGACATACTGCCCAAGCCCATGGGCTCGGCCGGGGGCATGCGCAAGATTCAGGACTTTGGTGGCTTTTTTGACGAAACTACGCTGGTAATGTGTGGCGATGGACGTGCCGCGCGAGGAAGTGTCGTCTTACGGCATTGTGGTGGCTGAGCCGGATGGGCGCATCCAGTCGTTCCAGGAGAAGCCGCAGCCGCGCGATGCCAAGTCGACCCTGGCCAGCACCGGGATCTACATTTTTGAGCCCGAGGTGCTGAAGCTTGTGCCATCGGGCATGGTGTACGACATTGGCGCGGATCTGTTTCCGCAGCTGGTTGCGGGCAAGCAGCCCTTTTTTGCGCAAAACCGCCCGTTCCATTGGATCGACATTGGCAAGGTCAGCGACTATTGGTCGGTGTTGCAGCGCGTACTCAAGGGCGAGATTGCCGACATGCGCATGCCGGGCACCGAGGTGCGCCCGGGCGTTTGGGTGGGGCTGAACACCTGCATCCCCTGGGACCAGGTCAAGATTGAAGGGCCAGTGTACTTTGGCTCGGGCGTGAAGGTAGAGCCCGGCGCCACCATTACCGGCCCGGCCTGGATAGGCCACGGCAGCACAGTGCGATCGGGCGCGCGGGTAACCCGCAGCGTACTGTTTGAGTACACCCGCATCGCCGCCGACATGCACGTCAACGAGATGATTGTCTCGCGCCACTACTGCGTAGACCGCAACGGCGAGACGCTGTACCGCGGCGACGACAGTACCCAGCTGCGCTGGGGCGATGCGCGGGGGTGAGGCCATGCAGGCAGTTCAAACGCAATTCGACATTCGGGCGATCCAATCAAGCTTGACTAGGTTCGACTCCATGGTGCACCTTCGCCCTATCCTGGATGCGGATGCTTATGCGCAGATGACTGCGCTGATGAACTCGCTACTGGATGATGTTGGTGATGACGAAGATCACCCGCTTTCTGGTTTGCTGGAGTTGGTTGACGATCTTGTTTCCAATTACGAGCGCGAACACTACGCCATTGAGCCAGCAGCCCCAAATGACTCGCTGCGGTTTTTGATGGAGGCCCGTGGGCTGAAGCAGGAAGACCTGTGCGACATAGTTCCTCAAGTCAACCTGTCGGCAATTTTGGCGGGCAAGCGAAAAATCAGTGCAGCCTTGGCAGGCAAATTAGGCACTTTTTTCGGCGTTAGCCCCGCGTTGTTCGTGCCCCGCTAGCCCACGAACTCCCCCTTCCCCACTTTTAAAACTACTGATCGACTTCCATGCTCATTCAACCTGTCATCCTCTCCGGCGGCTCCGGCACGCGCTTGTGGCCACTGTCCCGCGAAAAATATCCCAAGCAGTTGCTGCCGCTCATTGGCGACGACTCGCTCTTGCAGGCAACAGTTCGCCGGGTGGAGGGCACGGCAGGCGTGGAACTGGCCGCGCCCATGGTGGTGTGCAACGAGGAGTACCGGTTTGTGATTGCCGAGCAGCTGCGGGTGATGGGCAAGCCCGGCACCGTGGTGCTGGAGCCCAAGGGCCGCAACACGGCGCCGGCCCTGACCATTGCCGCACAGGCGGCACAAGCCCAGGGTGCAGACCCGGTGCTGCTGGTGATGCCGGCCGACCATGTGATTGTGGACAAGGCGGCCTTTCAGCGGGTGGTGCGCCAAGGCGCAGTGCTGGCAGACGGCGGTGCCATGGTGACCTTTGGCATCACACCCGATGCGCCCGAAACCGGCTATGGCTATATCCAGACTGGAGCGGCCTACCAAGCGGACGGCGCGCTGCGCATTGCCCGCTTTGTGGAAAAGCCCGATGTGCAAACCGCGCAGGGCTATCTGAGTGAGGGCAACTACCTATGGAACAGCGGCCTGTTCATGGTGCGGGCCTCGGTATGGCTGGCGACGCTCAAGGTGTGCCGCCCCGACATTCTGGCTGCCTGCGACACCGCCTGGGCCGCTGGCAAAACCGACGGCGAGTTTGTGCGAGTGGGCGCTGAGGCTTTTGCCGCCTGCCCTTCGGACTCCATCGACTATGCGGTGATGGAGCGCATTGCCAAGCCGGACGCAGATGCTGCCCTGCCCGCTGGCGTGGTGATCCCCTTGAGCGCCGGCTGGTCTGACGTGGGCGCCTGGGAGGCGCTGTGGAAGGCCCTGCCCAAGGATGCCAACGGAAATGTGGCCCAGGGCGACGTGCTGCTGCAGGACAGCAGCAACACCCTGGCCATGTCCGACGGGCGGCTGATTGCCTGCGTGGGCGTGGACAATCTGGTGGTGGTGGAAACCGCCGATGCGATTCTGGTGGCCCACAAAGACAAGACGCAGGACGTGAAGAAAATTGTGGACCGCCTCAAGGCCGCCGGCCGCGCCGAGGGCCAGGCACACCGCAAGGTGTTTCGGCCCTGGGGTTCGTACGACAGCATTGACAATGGTCCGCGTTTTCAGGTCAAGCGCATTGTGGTCAAGCCCGGTGCGGCGCTCTCGCTGCAGATGCACCACCACCGCGCCGAGCACTGGATTGTGGTCAGCGGCACGGCCAAGGTCACCAAGGGCGAGGACACCTTTTTGCTCTCGGAGAACGAGTCCACTTACATCCCCCTGGGCACCACCCACCGCCTGGAGAACCCGGGCCGTGTGGAGCTGGAGATGATTGAAGTGCAATCGGGCAGCTACCTGGGCGAAGACGACATCGTGCGCTTTGAAGACGTGTACGGGCGCTAGGCCCTTGTAGCCAGGGCCTGCGCGCTTGTATTGGCCCGTGTCCCGAACTACCATGAACCCACAGTTCAGGAGAAAGCACCATGTACAAAACCATTGTTCTTGCGTATGACGGGTCTGAGGCCGGGCAACTGGCCTTGCTGGAAAGCCGGGAGCTTGCGCAATGGAGCCAGGCCGTGGTGTGGCTGGTGGCGGTAATGCCCTCGCCCGCCAACCTGGCCGGCTACGACGGCAGCATCTACATCCCCGAGATTGCCGAGCGCGACAAGCAGCGCTTTCAGACCATTCTGGACGACGGCCTGCAGCGCATGACGGCCGCCGGCTACCAGGCCCAGGGCGAGTTGCTGATGGGCGAATCGGTGCACGAGATCGTGCAATTTGCCCGCAAGGTCAGCGCCAACCTGATCGTGGTGGGCCACAAGCACCTCGACAGCTGGGCCGCCCGCTGGTGGCGCGGCTCTACCTCCAGCGCGCTGATTGAGCAGGCGCCCTGCAGTGTGTTGTGTGTGATTACGGGTTGAGCCTCAAGCCGAAGCCAGATCACGCAAAGTTTCGTCCAGCACCTGTTGCGAAACACCATGTTTTTTAAGCGCTTCCAGTAGCTTCGCAGTTTGCACCGAGTTGAGTTGCGATTCATCTCGACGCAAGCCTTCGCTGACGTACGACTTCAGCAAGGTCTGGTATCCGCTAAAGCCGCGTTGGGGCGCAATCGCCTTCATGGAGTCCACCACGTCTACAGGAATGCGCATGGTGATGGATGTGGTTGCGCGGGCCCTTGAAAGTCTGGTCTTGAGGTTCTCAGAAATGCTCATAGTCTC
>CANBTQ010000291.1 GCA_947372425.1 Comamonadaceae bacterium
CGGCGCTCGCGGTTGATGCCGTCCAGCGCACGGGCCAGTTCATCGGCACGGCCGGCGTCATCGGTCTGCAGGCATTCAATGCCCAAGGTCATGTCCGACAGGCGGCCGGCGGCGTTGATGCGTGGCCCCAGGGCAAAGCCAAAGTCAAAAGTGGTTGCAACGGCGGCCTTGCGCCCGGCTGCCGTGAACAGGGCCGACAGACCGGCGGGCATGGCGCCGGCGCGCACGCGCTTGAGGCCTTGCGCCACCAGGCGGCGGTTATTGGCATCCAGCCTGACCACGTCGGCCACGGTGCCTAGTGCGACCAGCGGCAGCAGCGTATCGAGCTTCGGTTGGTTGCTGGCGTCGAATACGCCCCGCGCACGCAACTCGCTGCGCAGCGCCAGCAGCACATAAAACATCACGCCCACACCGGCCATGGATTTGCTCTCAAAACCGCAGCCGGGCTGATTCGGGTTGACGATCACGTCGGCATCCGGCAATTCCACGGCACCGGTCTTGCGATTCGTGGCGGGCAAATGGTGGTCGGTTACCAGCACCTGCAGGCCCAGCGCCTTGGCGTGGGCCACGCCGTCCAGGCTGGCAATGCCGTTGTCCACGGTGATCAGCACGTCGGCGCCGCTGTCAAACACGCGCTGGGCAATCGGTGCGGTCAGGCCATAGCCGTCGACCACGCGGTCCGGCACCAGATAGGCCACATGCCTGGCGCCCAGCAGGCGCAGGCCACGCAGCGCCACAGCGCAGGCGGTGGCGCCATCGCAGTCGTAGTCGGCCACGATGCACAGCTTTTTGTTGGCCTGCAGGGCGTCTGCCAGCAGCACAGCCGCCGCGCTGGCGCCCAGCAGGGAGGAGGGCGGCAGCAGTTTGCCCAGCGCGTCGTCCAGTTCGTCCATGCCGGTGACGCCGCGTGCGGCATACAGGCGCGCCAGCAGGGGATGGATGCCGCCCTGTTCCAGGGTCCAGACGGTGCGCGGGGGCACGTCGCGGGTGGTGATGTTCATAAAGGGTTTGAAAGGGTCAAAGGCTTTGCAGCAAAGCGGGCAGGTCGGTGGCGGCAAAGCGCTGGCTGATGCGCGCCCACAGGCCTTGCGGCTGCAGTGTGAAGGTTTGTGCGGCGCCGTCGCCGCACAGCGTAAGTGCTACCGGCTCGCCGCTGCGGGCCTGCTCCAGCAGGGCTTGGATAGGGCCGGCATCCAGCTGCTGCCAGGCCTGGGCCCAGGCCGCGGCGTCATTGCGCAGGCTGGGTGTGCGCAAGGCATCCAGCACCATGCCATCACTATCCGGCGTCGTGTGAAAGCCCTCTGGTAGCGCGCCGGTGCCGCTGATCCAGAACGAGTTGATGGGCAGCAGGCCGCGTGCCGCGCGCGCGTCGTTCACCGGGTGTGTGTAGAGCAGCATCTGCATCTCGTTTTGCAAGCGGCGCAGCGGCTGGGCCTGGGCCTGGCGGGGCAGCCAGTAGTCCACCGCACCACCCGAGGCGCGCGCCAGCGAGGCCGTGGGCAGTTCGCAAAAGGGCGCCCCCAGAGCCAGCCAGTTGCCGTCGTGCAGGCCGTGCAAGGCAATGCCGTCTTCCAGCAAAAAGGCCTGCAGGGTTTGCATCACGGTGTGCGATTCTGCTGCGCTGATGTCGGTGTCCAGCGGTGCGGCCATGCGCACGTGGTCGGAGTTCACCTGCCAGTGGCAAGGTGTGAGCCAGGCCCAGCCCTGGCCGGGTGCGGCTTCTTGCAATCCCAGTGTGCGTGCTTGCAACGCTGCCCAGGGCAGCAGCCCGTCCTGCGCCTGCACGCCCAGTGCCTGCGCCCGCAGCACCTCGTCCAGGGGCGAGAGCGAGTCTTCTTCAGCGGTCTGGCGCTGCGCCGGGGTCAGCAGGCGCAGCAGGGAACTCAGGTGGGGCAGTTGCAGCGTAGCGGGTGCCGTTTGGCCTTGCGGCGGCTTGGCGTGGGTGATCAGGGTGGGCATGCGCTCTATTGTCGCGGCTTATGCGCCCCGGGGTTCTTGCGCGCCCCATTCATGGGGTGCACGTGTGGCGGATTGCTTTTACGCCTTGTCAGAGCGAACGCGGAACCTTAGGGAGAACCTTGTAGTTGCCTCTGGCCAGTCCTGGTTGCGAAAATAATTCAAACAGCCTGTCTGCCGGCAGTTCGGTCTTGAGCCATCAAATATTGGCGCTATGGGCGTTCGTTTTCGGCGCTAAATATGATGGTTCGTCGATGGCCCGAGGCCGCACAAACTAGGCGGTCGCTATGCATCCGGTCCTAACTGAAACAGGCGCCGCTCCTCGGGTGTTATGTCTTCGGCTTTGTTGCCGGGCCAGTGGGTATAAGGCTCCAGCACAAAATGCTGCGTCTTCCCTACCGGCAAGGGCAATCGCATGTCGCCCTTGACCAAGTTGGCCGTAAAGGTCTTGAAGTCATCGCTAACGTGAACATCGACTGTCGCCATGTCCTGCTCCCGCGGCAGGTACTCGTTGTCTTCGAGCGTGCGCCCTGGGAACATCTGGTCAAACGCTGCACGCACCTCGGTCAGGTCTTTTTCTGAGAGTGCGCGCTCGCGCAGGGAAAAACTCAGCCACAAATGATGCCGTGTGCCTGCTCTATCGATGAACCAAAATTTGGCGGTCTTGGGAATCCCGCGCATGGCGGTGGTGTTTTGGTACAGCGCCACCTCCCACGCCCCCACGCTCTGCGCCTCGGCATTGCCCTGGTAACTCTCCAACTCGGTCATTTGCGTAACGTTGCCGGTAAGGCGATGGCGCCAGGGAAATTTGACACGGATGGCTCGCATGTACCAACCGGGATCAGGCACCCAACCGGCCTTGATACGCTCCAGCGTATCGGCCTTGAGGCGTCCGCCGGCAAGCGCCTTCCAGCGGTCTGCCATCAGGGTGAAAGTGCCACCGGGCAGACTGGCGTTGTAGCTTGCACGGGTCATACCCGGCAACTCCACAGCGCGGTAGGTTTGAAGCTCAACTTGGTTGCCCACGCCTGCCGCCCACAGCATCACATGACCGAGTGGCGCAACACCCAGACGCAGGTCATCAAAGCGTGCTCGGACCTTGCCGTAGTTCACATCCTTGTCGACTATTTTGTGTTGAAACAACGCATGGATGCGCTGCTGTGGCAAGTCGCCATCGAGCTGGTAAAACTTGTCCTCCAGAAAGTCGTAGTAGGTCAGTCTGAACGTCTTTGGCAGGCGCGAGCCTTTGCCATTCGGGCCTCCCATGCCACTGGCACCTGCCCCCCAGGCAGCACCAAAGCCACTAAAAAATTTGGCTACCAAATTCCCTTCGGCGTCCTTGAACCAGTTGTCAGACCGGAGGGTTTCGAGGTCACTTTGCCCCTTGGAATCAATATCGATCCCATACGAGCAAAAGCTAACGTCCCACTTCATCACATCCGTGGCATAGGCGTTCATAGCGTTTCCTTTCAATGCTTGGCCCACTTGCATGAGCGGCCCGGTTTGGGCGGCGGAGGTGGCACGCAAACCACCGAGTCCTAGGGCGATCAACAAATGGCGGCGGCTCAATAGGTTCTGCGGCCCATGGCTAGCCCGGTTCATGGTGTCGCTCCAAGCTGTTGTTGTCTTTGTAGCGCGGGCCCATGCCGGTCTTGTCGATGTTCAACGAAAGATGCAGGTAGCTGTGCCGGAATGCTTTGGCTGTCTCTTCGCCCAGTTCTTTGTTCAGCGCCCAGTCAAGGCGGACAGGCTTGCCCGGCACAAAGGCATTCGTCCGGAGCAGCGCACGCAGTGTGGCTTGCATAACGGCAATCTTTGGCTCCTGCGCCACCACATCCACCTTGGCGGCGTATTGGGCCGTGGTGTGTTTCTCAGCCATGTCCACCATCAGCGAGAGGGCCACTTTGTAGTAGTCCCCCGTTACGTCGCGCTCGTGAAGCCAGGGCCAATCTTTTTTCTGGCAATCACTTGGCTGATACCACCCCTGCGCATAGACAAATGCTTGCGGACCTGGCGCCGTAATCGATTGCTCGTAGCCTTTTTTGATGATCTCGTTGGGTGGCAATCTGCGCACTTCCTTGACTGGCTTGTTCATGTCGCTGGTATAGCCGCCGCCCACATCCGAGTGAGCGCCGGGTATGCCCAACTCGAAGCCAATGCCGACACGGGC
>CANBTQ010000292.1 GCA_947372425.1 Comamonadaceae bacterium
CCATGCTCGGCTTCAAACACCGGGAAGATGCCGGTCTCGCGCGCCAGCCGCGCCAGCTTGATGGTGTCGTGGCTGGCCGAGCCCCAGCCCAGCGGGCAAGGCACCAGCACATGCAGGTAGCGCGCGCCGCGGATGCCCATGGCCTTCTCAACCTTGGCTTCCAGGTCGCGCAGGTCTGCCACCGTGGCGGTGGCCACATAGGGAATCTCGTGCGCCATGGCAATCAGCGGCAGGTTCTTGCCCTGGCCCTGTGGCGCACCGGGATGCGCCCCCACGGCCATGGTGGTGGCGGTGCGCGCCCCCATGGGCGTGGCCGAGCTGCGCTGCACGCCGGTGTTCATATACGCCTCGTTGTCGTAGCAGATGTAGAGCACATCGTCGTTACGCTCGAACATGCCGGAGAGGCAGCCAAAGCCGATGTCGGTAGTGCCGCCGTCGCCACCCTGGGCGATCACGCGCACCGCACTCAGGGGCTTGCCCGCCTTCAAGGCCTTGACCTTGAGCGCGGCGGCAATGCCGGTGCCCACGGCGGCGGCGTTGCCGAACAGCGAGTGAATCCAGGGCAGTTGCCAGGAGGTCTCGGGGTAGGGCGTGCTGAACACTTCCAGGCAGCCGGTGGCGTTGGCCGCGATGAGCTGGTTGCCGGTGGCGCGCATGGCGGCATCCACCACATAGCGCGCACCGAGTGCCTCGCCGCAGCCCTGGCAGGCGCGGTGGCCGGAGTTGAGCGAGTTGCTGCGCGCCTCGGAGGATTGCACGCTGCGCTGGTCGGCTTCGAGCAGGCGGTTGCCTACGGTGAAGGTGCCGGTCTGGTAGAACTTGACGGGGGCGTTCACAACAAGCCTCCTGCGAATGATGTAACAGTGTTCATGGTCAGGCCACCTTTGCTGCAACGGTGCCGACGTCACGCAGCAGGTTTTCCGCAATCGGGCCGCTGCGGCGCATGGCGGCTTCGCGCTCGAGCTGGCGATTCACGATGCGCCAGTCCAGATCCATAAAGCTCAAGAGCGGCAAGGTGCCGGCAATCGCATCGGTGAAGGTGCGCACCAGCGAAGCCTTGGTGATAGAGCGCCCACCCAGGCCGGCCACCACGCAGTAGCTGTGCATGTGCAGACCGGTCAGGGCCATGCGCACATCGGTGGCGACGACACCGCCCATGCCGACCGAGAAACTCTTTTCCAGCACCACCACGCGCTTGGCGTGCTGCAGCGCATGGCGCACCGCGTCCAGCGGGAAGGGGCGGAAGGACTGAATGCCCAGCACGCCAATCTTCACGCCCATGGCACGCATCTCGTCCACCGCATCCTTGATGGTGCCCAGCACCGAGCCCAGGGCGATCACCACGGTGTCGGCGTCTTCGCAGCGGTAGCTGCGCACCAGGCCGCCGGAGTCGCGGCCAAAGCGCGCCGTGAACTCGGCGGCGATTTCGGGGATACGCTCCAGGGCCATGGTCTGCTTGGCGTGGGCCAGGTAGCGCACTTCCATAAAGGCCTCGGGGCCGACCATGGCGCCTATGGACACCGGCTCGTTCACATCCAGCACCTGGCGTGGTTCGTAGGGCGGCAGGAAGGCGTCCACATCCGCCTGCGCGGGCATGTCCACGCGTTCGTAGGCGTGGGTCAGGATGAAGCCATCCATGCAGACCATCACCGGCATGGACAACTCTTCGGCAATCTTGAAGGCCTGGATGTGCAGGTCCAGCGCTTCCTGGTTGGTCTCGGCAAACAGCTGCAGCCAGCCGCAGTCGCGCTGGCTCATGGAGTCGCTGTGGTCGTTCCAGATGTTGATGGGGGCGCCAATGGCGCGATTCGCCACCGTCATCACAATCGGCAGGCCCAGGCCCGAGGCGTTGTACACCGCCTCGGCCATGAACAGCAGGCCCTGGCTGGCCGTCGCCGTGTAGGTGCGCGCACCGGCGGCCGAGGAGCCAATCGCCACGCTCATGGCGGCGAATTCGCTCTCCACATTGATGAACTCGCAGTCGCGCAGCGAGCCGTCCTTGACGCGCTCGCCCAGGCCTTCGACGATGTGGGTTTGCGGCGAGATCGGGTAGGCGCAAATCACTTCCGGGCGCGCCAACGCCACCGCTTCGGCCACGGCGGCCGAGCCTTCCACTTGCTTAAGCATGGGCCAACTCCTTCATCTCGTTCTGCACATAGGCAAAGGCTTCCATGGCGCCGGCCACATTGCCCTCGGCCACCTTGCCGCTGAACTTGTGGCGGATAGCGTGTTCCACCGCCTCCAGCGTGACCAGCCCGGCCAGGGCGGCAAAGCCACCCAGCAGCACCGCATTGGGCAGCGGCCGACCCAGCAGCTTGAGCGCGATGTCGGTGGCCGGCACGGTGATCAGGCGTTCATGGCGATAGCGCTGGCTGATCTCGGAAAGCCCCAGCTCGTCAAAGCTGCGCCGGGTGTTGATCAGCACATAGCCATCCGGCTTGAGGCCCTGGAACACATCGACCTGGTGCAGCAAGGTAGGGTCCTGCACGATCAGCACATCGGGCGCCATGATGGGTTCGCGCAGGCGAATCTCCCGGTCGTCGATACGGCAGAACGCCACCACCGGCGCGCCGGTGCGCTCGGAACCAAAGCTGGGAAAGGCCTGCGCATGGCGGCCCTGCTCAAAGGCGGCGATGGACAGCATTTCTGCAGCTGTCACCACGCCCTGACCGCCGCGCCCGTGAATACGGATTTGCAACATCGTCGTCACCTCTTCTTGTTGTTAAGACCTGAGATGCCCGCATTCTGTGCCTCTGCAACCGCGCTCTATTGATAAGCATCAATAACAAACGGGTTACCACGGCCGCACCGTAGCAGGCTGCGCAGCGCAGATTGCGGTGCGCCCAAGAGGAGACCGGAGCCTGGCTGCAACCGGCATGCAGCTTGTCGGCCCTGCCCGGCTGAGGGCGGCGCGCAAGGCTGGTCTGCATCCATGCGGCCGTCAGCCAGTCGCAGCACATGCGGCCGTACACTGGGTGCAAGCGTTTCGCGCCGCGTGCCCTGCATCGGCAGGCTGTTCGCGGCAGCGCAACGCACTCCATCCACCCGACTGAAAGGCCTTCTTATGTCCACCCCCATTCCCGCAACCCTGATCCCCGGCGACGGCATCGGCCCCGAAATCATGGATGCCACGCTGGCCGCACTCGACGCACTGGGCGCACCGTTTGTGTGGGACCGGCAGATCGCCGGCCTCGGTGGTGTGGAGCTGGCGGGTGACCCGCTGCCGCAGGCCACGCTGGACAGCATCCGCCGCACGCGCCTGGCACTCAAGGGCCCGCTGGAAACCCCCTCGGGCGGAGGCTACCGCTCCAGCAATGTGCGCCTGCGCGAAGAGTTTCAGCTCTACGCCAATCTGCGCCCGGCGCTGACCATCATCCCGGGCGGACGCTTTGACAAGATTGATCTGGTGGTGGTGCGCGAAAACCTCGAAGGCCTGTATATCGGCCACGAGCATTACGTGAAGATCGACAACGACCCGCACGCCGTGGCCATGGCCACCGGCATCAACACCCGCGCCGGCAGCCGCCGCCTGCTGCAATACGCGTTTGACCATGCCGTGACCACCGGACGCAAGAAGGTCACCATCGTGCACAAGGCCAACATCATGAAGGCGCTGACCGGCATCTTTCTGGAAACCGGCCTCGACCTGTACGAGCGCGAATACAAGGGCAAGTTCGAACTCGACACCGTCATCATCGACGCCTGCGCCATGAAGCTGGTGCTCAACCCCTGGCAGTTCGACATGCTGGTGACCACCAACCTGTTTGGCGACATCCTGTCGGATCTGGTGGCCGGCCTGGTGGGCGGCCTGGGCATGGCGCCGGGCGCCAACATCGGTGCCGACGCCGCCATCTTTGAGGCCGTGCACGGCTCGGCGCCCGACATCGCCGGCAAGGGCATTGCCAACCCCACCGCCCTGCTGCTGGCCGCGGCCATGATGCTGGACCATTGCCAGCTCGCACCCATGGCCACGCGCCTGCGCCGTGCCATTGACGAGACGCTGAATGTGGACCAGGTGCGCACCGGCGACCTGGGCGGCAAGGCCGGCACCGCGGAATTTACCCAGGCACTGGTGAGCCGCATCCACGCCAGCCGCTAAGCACGCCACCCACCGGCCCGGGCCCG
>CANBTQ010000293.1 GCA_947372425.1 Comamonadaceae bacterium
ACAATGGCACCGCCCGGCGCCTGCACGATGGCGCTATTCCCCACCGAAACATTGTTTCCAAGCAAAACCACATCACCGCTGCGCGCCAACACACTGCCAAGCACAGACAGGTTTCCACCAAAGGCACCGCCACTAACGAAATCGCCATAGCCATTGGCGTAATTGGTGCTGCTCATGGCTGCAGCCGTAAAGCCCGCTGTGTCCACCACTGCGCCCGCGCCCACCGTAATGCCGGACTGGTTGATCAGCACCACATTGCCGTTGCTGCCGAGCGTGCCAAAGATCAGCGAGGGAGTGTTGGTGACGACCCGATTGACCACCGTGCTGGTGTTACCAGGCTGCTGGAAATAAGTAGTGCTGCCCGTCGGGATTGAAAAGCTTTGCCAGTTGATCGCCGAGCTTGTTGAGTTGGTAGTAACGGTAAGGTTGTTGCCCTTGGTGACAAATTTCGCTAGACCGGCAGGATCTACACCCCCCGTCGGATTCGCCAACGCCTGCGGCAACACCGCACCCCAGGCCAAGGCCACCCCGACCGCCAGAACCCCCAGACTGGAAATGTCCCAGACCGGCGCTTGCAGGCTGATGCGATTGCGCGACGAGGTACCGGAAGATTTGCCACGACCGGTTGCGATTTCCGCAACGGCCACCATGGCCCCTAGGGCCTCATTCCATACCGTGCGGTAAATGTGATTTAGCGAAGCTTGGCCCGACATGGCAATTCCCCCAGCGAAACAGCGTGTTCCCCTTCGCAGAACGCGCACAGGAAAACCAGCAAAATGTATTGTGAAGCCATGGTAGCATCATCAGAGTTTGATCAGAAGCCTCTCTGATATCTCTGTGGACAAACGGAAACGTTTTGCGTCCGTACCCTTAAAAAGTGACGATTAATGGGAAATTCCAGACCCGCAGGGCCGTTTCCTGAACTGGCGGCGCACTTCCCCCGGTTTGCCGAGGCCTTGGCCCGGCAGGACCAGGGCGACCTGGAAGGTGCCCGTGCCCTGTATCTGCCCCTGCTGGAGCACCCCCGCCTCACCGCCCCCTGCCTGCACCAGCTGGCCGGCCTGGCGGCAGCACGCGGTGAGCTGGCGCTGGCGGCTGATTTGTATCGCCACGTGCTGCGTCTGGACCCATCCCTCCTGCCCAGCTACAGCCAGCTGGCCAATGTGTTGTGGCGCCTGGGCATGGCGGTCGCCGGCCTGAATGTGCTGCTGGAACAGGGCTGCGCCCTGCAACTGGCCGAGCGTTTTGCCGATGCCGAGATCCCCTACCGCGAAATACTGCAGCACGACCCGCTGAACTACGGCGCCCACGTGAACCTGGGCACCTGCCTGGCCCAGATGCATAGGCTGCCAGAGGCCGCCCGGCACATGCTGCTGGCCCTGCGCCTGTATGGCCGACTGAACCGTACGGTGCTGGCGTTTGCCCACAGCCTGCAGCAGGAGCTGGCCGGCGTGCCGGCGCTGGACGCACCCCTGCCCGAAGGCCTGCCCACCGGCCGCATTGAAAAGATTGAGGACGCGGTCACCACCCTGGGCAAGCTCATGAGTGAGATGGGCCTGCCGGAGCAGGCTGTGCGCTGCCACCGTCTGTCGGTGGCACTGGCACCCGGCTTTGCCCTGGGGCATTGGAATCTGGCGCTGGCGCTGCTGTCGGTGGGCGACTACGCAGCCGGCTGGCAAGAATACGAATGGCGCTGGCACTGGCCGGGCTTTCCGGCGGCACGGCGCCAGGGCGACTTGCCGGTCTGGACCGGCGAGCCGCTGGCGGGTAAAAAAATACGCGTGTGGGCCGAACAGGGCTTTGGCGACACGCTGCAGTTTGCCCCCCTGGTCAGCCAACTGGCAGCGCAAGGCGCGGATGTGCACTACGAGGTGATGCAGCCGCTGCACCGCTTGATGGTGCAAAGCCTGCCAGGTGTGACAGTGATCGAAGCCCCGGAGGCCGGCACGGCCCCGCAGGCCACGGACGGCTTTGACTACGCGGTGGCCAATATCAGCCTGCCGGCGCTGCTGCCCGCGCGCATGGCAGCACTGCCGCTGACAGAGGCCTACCTCAAGCCGGCGGCGGATGCCGTGAAGCGCTGGGACCAGCGCATGGGCGATGACAAGCTGCCACGCGTCGGCATTGCCTGGGCCGGGCGCAGCAAGCCCAACGCCCTGCGCTCGGTGCCCTTTGCCTTGTTGGCGCCGCTGTTTGAGCGGCGCTCGGTCAGCTGGTATTCGCTGCAGGTGGGGGCCGAGCAACACGATGTGGCCCTGGCCGGCTCGGCCACCATCCACAACCTGGCCGAAGGGCTGACCGACTTTGCCGAAACCGCAGCGGCCATGGCCAATCTGGACCTGGTGATCACCATTGATTCGGCCGTGGCCCACCTGGCCGGAGCCCTGGGCAAACGCACCTGGCTGATGCTGCTGGCCGTGCCCGACTGGCGCTGGGCCGATACCCGTGTGCAGGACGGTCAGGAATTCAGCGCCTGGTACCCCAGCGTGCAAATCTTCCGGCAGGCCACGGGCCAGGGCTGGGAGCCGGTGGTGGCACAGCTGGGCTATGCTCTGGACGCCGCCACCCAGGCCAGCGGCCTGTGATCTGCACCACCCCCTGCCACCTGTTCAAAGGAGCCTGACAAACATGCCCGCTCAGTTTATTGGTGTGGCCGGCCTGCCCCGCGCCGGCTCCACCCTGTTGTGCCAGTTGCTGGCAGAGCACCCCGACATCCACTGCGAAGGCCACAGCTCACCGCTGTGCAACGCGTTGCTGGCAACCCGCCGCAGCATCAGTGACGACAGCTTCATGCTGTCGCAGCTGGATGTGCAGTTTGATACCACCTACGGCCATTTGCAAAGCGCCATGCAGGGCTTCTTGCAAGGCTGGTACGCCGGGGTGAACAAGCCGGTGCTGGTGGACAAAAACCGCGCCTGGCTGCATTGCATTGAGCTGCTGCTGCAACTGCAGCCCAATGCCAAACTGCTGGTGTCGGTGCGCGAGCTGGGGCAGATTTACGGCTCCATCGAGGCGCAGCACCAGAAGACAATTCTGCTGGACTTTATTGACCACCTGGCCGACTTTGACCGCCTGGGCCGCGCCGACCAGCTGTTTGCCAAGGACAAGGCCATTGGTGCGCCGCTGTCGTCCATCCAGGCCGTGCAGGACCTGCCGCAGGCCATCAAGGACCGCATTTACTTCGTGCGCTTTGAAGACCTGGTGAGCCGGCCGGTGGAGACCATGGCCCAGGTGTACCGCTGGATTGGTGCAGCCGATTTCAAGATCAACCCCGCGCAACTGGCCGTACGCCCGCATGAGAGCGACAGCCACTTCCGCCACAAATACCTGCACACCCTGCATGGCAGCATCACGCCACCCAAGCGGCACGAAAACCCGCAGCGCGTGGAAGACCTGATCCGCAAGGCCTGCGCCTGGTACTACGACTGGTTTTACCCCGCCCCCAAGAATTGACTAGGCCAGCAGGCGCGCCAGCGTCTGGCGGATGCGGTTTTCAGAGTCGAGTGCAGCATAAGGCGTGAGCTCGGCCGCCAGCAACTGTGCCTGCTGCCGCAAGGGCATATGGTTCTGCATGGCGTCCAGGGCTGCGGTGTAGACGGGTTGGTCTTGATACGCCATGGCCGCTGCACCGCGCTGCACCATGCGCAGGGCCAGAAACAGCTGCTCCTGATGCAGCGGAATCAGCAACTGCGGCACGCCGTGCTGGGCGAAGTGCACCACCGAGCCGTGGTTGCTGTTGTTCACCACCCAGGCGGCCTGCCGGGCCACGGCATCCAGATCCACCGCGCGGTCAATAAACTGCATCTGTGCAGAGCTGTAGCGCTGCCGCAGCGCGTCGGGCAGGTCCCGCACCAGCAACAGCGCGCAAACACCGGCGGTCTGCAATCCTTGCAGCAAGGCCTCCAGCGAGGGCATGGCACCGAGGTAGCCAAACACCTTGGGACCGGTGCCCGACGGCCACACGGGCGGTGCCTGCCGCGGTGGCGGCTGCACACCGATGTAACAAGCCGGGTTGCGTGGCCCAAAGTGGTCGAACTGCTCCCAGGTCGTCAACAGGCTGGCATCCGCCTGCTGGTAGATGGCCTGCAGATCGGCCAACGGCGGGGCTTGTAC
>CANBTQ010000294.1 GCA_947372425.1 Comamonadaceae bacterium
AAGAAACCTGAATTTCAATCTGCCACCCTGGAAGCCTGGAGCAAGGCAGCAGCCAAGTCCGCCCCGGGCGGCAATGTGGAGGCGCTGAACTGGATCACCCCGGATGGCATTGCGGTAAAACCCCTTTACACGGCAGCCGACACGGCCGATCTGGCACATGCCGACACGCTGCCTGGCTTTGAGCCCTACCTGCGCGGCCCGCAGGCCACCATGTATGCGGTGCGCCCCTGGACCATTCGCCAGTACGCCGGTTTCTCTACGGCTGAAGAGTCCAATGCCTTCTACCGCAAGGCGCTGGCCGCCGGAGGGCAGGGCGTCTCCGTCGCTTTTGACCTGGCCACGCACCGTGGCTACGATTCCGACCACCCCCGCGTGACCGGCGACGTCGGCAAGGCCGGTGTAGCGATCGATTCAGTGGAAGACATGAAGATCCTGTTCGACCAGATCCCTCTGGACAAGGTCTCGGTCTCCATGACCATGAACGGCGCGGTGCTTCCGGTGCTGGCTGGCTATGTGGTGGCGGCAGAAGAGCAGGGCGTGTCACAGGACAAGCTGAGCGGAACGATTCAGAACGACATTCTGAAAGAGTTCATGGTGCGCAACACATATATCTATCCGCCTGCACCCAGCATGCGCATCATCGGCGACATCATTGGCTACACCGCCAAGAACATGCCGAAGTTCAACTCCATTTCCATCTCCGGCTACCACATGCAGGAAGCCGGTGCCAACCAGGCGCTGGAACTGGCCTTCACCCTGGCCGATGGCAAGGAATATGTGAAGACCGCCATTGCCTCCGGCATGAATGTCGACGAGTTCGCTGGCCGCCTGAGCTTCTTCTGGGCCATCGGCATGAACTTCTATCTGGAAGTGGCCAAGATGCGCGCAGCGCGCCTGCTGTGGTGTCGCATCATGAAGGGCTTTGACGCCAAGGCGCCCAAGAGCCTGATGCTGCGCACCCACTGCCAGACCAGCGGTTGGTCGCTGACCGAGCAAGACCCCTACAACAACGTGGTGCGCACCACCATCGAAGCCATGGCGGCCGTCTTTGGCGGCACGCAGTCGCTGCACACCAACAGTTTTGACGAAGCCATTGCCCTGCCCACCGAGTTCAGCTCGCGCATTGCCCGTAACACCCAGTTGATCATCCAGGAAGAAACCCACATCACCAATGTGATCGACCCCTGGGCTGGCTCCTACATGATGGAAAAGCTGACCCAGGACATGGCCGACGCCGCCTGGAAGATCATTGAAGAAGTCGAAGGCATGGGCGGCATGGTCAAGGCCGTGGACTCCGGTTGGGCCAAGCTCAAGATCGAAGCGGCAGCGGCCGACAAGCAGGCCCGCATCGATTCCGGTCGCGACGTGATCGTGGGCGTGAACAAATACAAGCTCAAGACCGAAGACACGATTGAAGCCCGCGACATCGACAACGTCGCGGTGCGCGACGGCCAGATTTCCCGCTTGAAAACCATACGCGCCAGCCGCGACAGTGCCAAGGTCGATTCTGCCTTGGCTGCTCTAACCGCGGCTGCCGAAAGCGGCAACGGCAACCTGCTGGACCTGTCCATCCAGGCCGTGCGCCTGCGCGCCACGGTGGGTGAGATCAGTGATGCACTGGAAAAAGCCTTTGGCCGCCACCGCGCCGACACGCAAAAGGTCACCGGCGTCTATGCCGCCGCGTACGACAGTGCCAATGGGGACACCATGGAGTATTGGGAATCGCTCAAGAAGGATATCGCCGGTTTTGCCGAAGTGCAGGGTCGCCGCCCCCGCGTGATGATCAGCAAATTGGGCCAGGACGGTCATGACCGTGGCGCCAAGGTGGTGGCCACTGCCTTTGCAGATCTCGGCTTTGACGTGGACATGGGCCCGCTGTTTCAAACGCCTGAAGAATGCGCCCGCCAGGCCATCGAAAACGACGTGCATGCCGTGGGCGTATCCACGCTGGCAGCCGGTCACAAGACCCTGGTGCCAGCCATCATTGCAGAGCTGAAGAAGCAGGGTGCGGATGACATCATCGTGTTTGTCGGCGGCGTGATTCCGCGCCAGGACTACGATTACCTGTATGCCGCCGGCGTCAAGGGTATTTACGGCCCTGGCACTCCCATTCCGGCCAGCGCACGCGATGTGCTGGACCAGATCAACAAGGCCCTGGCTGCGGCCTGAGGCTGCAGCGGGAACATCTGGATGGCCGCTGAATCTGTCGCTGCGCCCGCCCTGCGTGCCAGCGTACGTGCCGGTGACATTGTGGGCGGGCAGGGTCTGGCGCAGCGGCGCAGTTTGGCCAAGGCCATTACCCTGCTGGAGTCCACCCGTGCCGACCACCGGTCGATGGCCGACGAACTGCTGACGGCCCTGCTGCCGCACAGTGGCAAGTCGTTGCGCTTGGGCATCAGCGGCGTTCCGGGCGTAGGCAAAAGCACCTTCATCGAAGCCTTGGGCTTGTACCTGATTGATAAAGGCCACCGCGTGGCCGTGCTGGCCGTGGACCCCAGCAGCTCGGTCTCCGGCGGCTCCATCCTGGGTGACAAGACCCGCATGGAATTGCTCTCCATGCACGAGCGCGCCTTTATCCGCCCCAGCCCCAGTAGCGGCACCCTGGGCGGTGTGGCCGAAAAAACGCGCGAGGCCATGCTGGTCTGCGAGGCCGCCGGCTTTGACATCGTGATTGTGGAGACCGTGGGTGTCGGCCAGAGCGAGACGGCGGTGCAGGGCATGAGCGACATGTTTGTGCTGATGCAACTGCCCAATGCGGGCGACGATTTGCAGGCCATCAAAAAAGGCGTGATGGAGTTGGCCGATCTGGTTGTCATCAACAAGGCCGATATCGACGCCGATGCCGCCATGCGCGCAGAGGCGCAAATCACGTCCAGCCTGCGCCTGCTGGGCATCAGCGGCAATCCGCATGACCCGCATAGCGACCAGCACTGGCATCCGCGGGTGCTCAAGATGAGCGCCTTGCAAGGGCAGGGCCTGGACGCCTTCTGGGATGCGGTCAGCACCTTTCAGCGTCTGCAGACCACCAATGGCCTGTTGGCCGCCCGGCGCCAGAACCAGTCCCTGGCCTGGATGTGGGAGCGCATAGACGCAGGCCTGAAGCAGGCCTTTAAAACCAATCCGGCAGTGCGTGCGCAACTGCCCGCTTTCACCAGCGCAGTGCAGTCCGGTCAAGTGGCCGCCAGCACTGCTGCGCGCAATCTGCTGGCCATGCATGCTGCTGGCCAGGCACCCTCCATTAGTTAGTCAGCGAATACAAAGAAAGAAGGAAACCATGCACGACATCCTTGAACAACTAGAAGCCAAGCGCGAACTGGCGCGCCTGGGCGGCGGTCAGAAGCGCATCGACGCGCAGCACAAACGCGGCAAACTCACCGCGCGCGAACGCATCGAAGTGCTGCTCGATGAAGGCACATTTGAAGAGTGGGACATGTTTGTCGAGCACCGCTGCGTGGACTTCGGCATGGCCGACAACAAGATTCCGGGCGACGGCGTGGTCACCGGCTACGGCATGATCAACGGCCGTTTGGTGTTCGTTTACAGCCAGGACTTCACCGTGTTCGGCGGCGCCTTGTCCGAAGCCCATGCGGAAAAAATCTGCAAGGTGATGGACCAGGCCATGAAGGTCGGCGCCCCGGTCATTGGCCTGAATGATTCGGGTGGCGCCCGCATCCAGGAAGGTGTGGCCTCCCTGGGCGGCTATGCCGACGTGTTCCAGCGCAACGTGATGGCCAGCGGCGTGATTCCGCAGATCAGCATGATCATGGGCCCGTCCGCCGGTGGTGCCGTGTATTCGCCCGCCATGACCGACTTCATCTTCATGGTCAAGGACAGCTCCTACATGTTTGTCACCGGCCCCGAAGTGGTCAAGACCGTGACCCACGAAGACGTGACGGCCGAAGAACTGGGCGGTGCCGTTACCCACACCACCAAGAGCGGCGTGGCCGACCTGGCCTTTGAGAACGACGTGGAAGCGCTGCTCATGCTGCGCCGCCTGTACAACTACTTGCCATTGTCTAACCGCGAAAAGGCACCCGTGCGCAAGAGCGGTGATCCGGCAGACCGTTTGGACAAAAGCCTGGACACCTTGGTGCCGGACAA
>CANBTQ010000295.1 GCA_947372425.1 Comamonadaceae bacterium
CCGATCAGGTTGATGCCCGACAGAAAGCCGTAGGCCCCGGCAGCACTGACGCTGCTGAAGCCGCACAAGGCGGCATAGGGCAGCAAGTGGGTTTCTATCACCCCCGAGCTGGTAAAGCCGCACAGAAAAAAGCTCCAGAACAGCAGGTGGAAGACCGGGCTGCGCGCCAGGCCGAGCAGGCGCTCGTGCAGGCGCGTGGCCGTGGCAGGCTCACCGGCCTGCAACTGCACGGCGCCACGGGGCAGCAGGCGCCAGGCCAGCGGAATCATGGCCACGCAGGCCAGGGCAATGGCCCTGAATTCAAAACGCCAGCCAAAGCGCAGCAGCAAGAGCGCTGCCAGCGGCACCAGCAGCAGGGGCCCCACGGTGGAGCCCGAATCCACCACCGCCAGTGCAAAGCCGCGGCGCTGCAGGAAATACGGCGCCACCGCAGCGAAAAATGCGCTGACCGTGACCACGCCAAAGCCCACGCCCGAGACCAGCCCGAAGCTCAGCAGCAATTCCCAGGGTTGGGTCGACAGGGTGGTGAGTGCCAGCCCCAGGGCCAGAACGACAAAGCCGGCGGCCAGCAGTTTGCGCGGGCCGAAGCGGTCGATAAAGTTGCCGGCCAGCGGCGCGGTCAGGGCCATCACCACCAGCGCCATGGCACCGGCCGTGGACACCAGGCTGCGCGACCAGCCCATCTCGGACTCCCACAGCGGCATGGCCAGGCTCAGCAGGGTGCGCGCCGTGGCCGAGAAGGCCACTGCCAGAAAGCCGTAGCCGACGATGGTCCAGCCGATGGCCTGTGTGTGCCGCTCCGAAGCGCTTCCGGGGGCCTGGTGCTTGCTGTCGTTCATGGTCTCCCTTTGGGCATGCCGGCGCTGCCGTCGGCCATTATGTTCAATTGCCGCAGAGTGCGCCGGGGCGCTGTTCTAAACTCGCAGCATTCCCACGTCTTATTCAACGGAGTTTAGAAAATGAAGATCGATACGGTTGGCATTATTGGTGCGGGCACCATGGGCAATGGCATTGCGCAGGCCTGCGCGGTTTGCGGCATCCCGGTGGTGATGGTGGACATCTCCGATGCCGCAGTCGCCAAGGGCGTGGCCACCATTGCGGCCAGCCTGGACCGGCTGATCAAAAAGGAAAAGCTCACGCTGGCCGAGCGCGATGCCGCCCTGGCCCGCATCACCGGCAGCACCCGCTATGAAGACCTTGCATCGGCCCAGCTGGTGATCGAGGCTGCCACCGAAAACTTCGACCTCAAGGTCAAGATCATCAAACAGATTGACGCCATCGTCGCTCCGGAGGTGATCATTGCCTCCAACACCTCGTCCATCTCCATTACCAAGCTGGCCGCCGTGACCAGCCGGGCCGACCGCTTTATCGGCATGCACTTCTTCAACCCGGTGCCGCTGATGGCGCTGGTGGAGATCATCCGTGGCCTGCAGACCAGCGATGCCACCCACGACGCCGTGCACGCCATGGCGCAAGCCCTGGGCAAGACGCCCATTACCGTGAAGAACGCGCCTGGTTTTGTGGTCAACCGCATCCTGGTGCCCATGATCAACGAAGCCTTCTTTGTGCTGGCCGAAGGCCTGGCCACGGCCGAAGACATCGATGCCGGCATGAAGCTGGGCTGCAACCAGCCGATCGGCCCCTTGGCGCTGGCCGACATGGTGGGCCTGGACGTCTGCCTGGCTGTAATGGATGTGTACCTGGCCGAGTTTGGCGACAGCAAATACCGCGCCTGCCCGCTGCTGAAAGAAATGGTGGCCGCCGGCCGCCTGGGCCGCAAGACCAAGCAGGGCGTTTACGCCTACTAAGTTCGCCCGCATCGCGCCACCTCCGCCGCCGCCGGCTGCCTGTTGCAGGTACCGGCGGCGGCTTTGCCCATTGCTTCCGTGACCCTCCGACACCGCTTCGAAAACTTCCTGCCCCTGCTGGCCGTGCTGGGCTCTGTCACCGCCCTGGGCATTGGCACCTCGTTTGCCAAGCACCTGTTTCCCCTGATCGGGTCCATGGGCACCACCGCTGTTCGCGTCGGCTTTTCGGCCCTGCTCTTGTTGCTGATCTGGCGGCCCTGGCGCTGGCCGCTGTCGCGTGCCGATGCCCGCTCGGTCGTGCGCTACGGCGTGGCCCTGGGCTTCATGAATCTGCTGTTCTACATGGCGCTGCGCACCATTCCCTTTGGGCTGGCGGTGGCCATTGAATTTGCCGGCCCCCTGAGCGTGGCCCTGTACTCCTCGCGCAAGCCGATTGATTTTGTCTGGCTGCTGCTGGCCCTGATAGCGCTGGGCCTGCTGTTGCCGATCAGCCCGGGCGCGGTGCCGCTGGACCCTATGGGTGTGCTGTATGCGCTGGCGGCCGCGCTGTGCTGGGGCTCGTACATCGTGTTTGGCAAGCGCGTGGGCCACCTGCATGCCGGGCAATCGGTGGCCCTGGGCCTGAGCGTGGCGGCACTGGCGGTGGTGCCCTTTGGCATCTGGCAGGCCGGGCGTGCGCTGCTGGACGTGCACCTGTTGCTCTATGGTGTGGGCGTGGCGGCCATCTCGAGTGCGGTGCCGATTTCGCTGGAGATGGTGGCCCTCAAGCGCCTGCCGCGCGAGGCCTTCGGCATCATGAGCAGCATGGAGCCGGCGGTGGCGGCCCTGCTGGGCATGCTGGTGCTGGACGAGCACCTGAGCGGCCTGCAGTGGCTGGCCATTGCCATGACCATGCTGGCCGCAGCCGGCAGTTCGGTCACGGCCCAGCGCGGCCAGCCCAGCAGTGCCCCGGCCGAAGTGCTGATGTAGCCGCTGGCGCCTACAAAAAGCCCTTGCCCAGCTGCACCAGCCCGAACACCAACAGGGCCAACGCCGACAGCCCCAGCATGGCGTGCCGCACCCGGGGGCCAAAGCGCGCGGCCAGACCCGACACCAGAATAATGGCGCTCAGGCCGCCCACCAGCGTGAGGTAAAAGCCGGCCAGAAAGCCGATGCCACTGGCGGGCGCCTCGCGCCAACCGGCCACCAGAATCGGCCCGGTCACCAGCGACCAAAAGAGGTAAGGCCCGGGGCTGAGCGCATTCATCAGCGCCGCCTTCAGAATGCTTTGCTGCCCTGGGGCTTGCTCCGGCAGGGCCGGATCAAAGCGGCGCCAGGCCTGCACGGCGCCATAGGCCAGGTACAGGATGAACACACCGCCCACGGCATACAGGCCGCGCTGCATCCAGGGCGGCACCTGGCTCAGGACCAGCAGGCACAGCGCAATGATGGGGCCGTCACTGACCAACGGCGCCAGCGCGGCCGGCAGCGTGTGGCGCCAGCCGCGGCTGAGCGACTGCGAAATCAGATAGGTCTGAAACGGCCCGGGCTGGGAGGCTGCGGCCAGGCCGAAGCCAATGCCTTGCAGCAGGTAGATCCACATGTTTCAGGCTTGCCTTAGCGGGCTTGCGCCGCCAGTTGCAGTGCCAGGCGGTTGTGCCGCTCCAGCAACGGCCCCAGGTCCAGCGTGGCCAGCTGGCCCTGGCGCACCACCACCTGGCCATTGACCACGCAGTAGTCGGTCTGCGGGCTGCCGCACAGCAGCAAGGCGCCCACCGGGTCGTGCACGGCGCCACCGGCAAACGACAGGGTGTTCAGGTCAAACAGCACGATGTCGGCACACAGGCCCACCGCCAGCTGGCCGATGTCGCTGCGCCCCAGCACCTGCGCACCGCCGCGTGTGGCCATGTGCAGCACATCGCGTGCGGTCATCTCGGCCGGACCCAGGTCGCAGCCGAAAAAGGTTTTGCGTTCACCGCCTGGCAGCGTGCGTGCTTCGGGCGGCTGCAGGGCGCGGCCGACGCGGGCCAAGAGCAGGGCCTGGCGCGCTTCGTTCACCATGTGGGCGGCATCGTTGCTGGCACTGCCGTCCACACCCAGGCCCACCGGCACACCGGCATCCAGCATGCGGCGCACGGGTGCGATGCCACTGGCCAGGCGCATATTGCTGCAGGGGCAGTGGGCCACGCCGGTCTTGCTGGCGGCAAACAGGCTGATGCCTTCGTCGTCCAGCTTGACGCAGTGCGCGTGCCAGACATCGGGGCCTAGCCAGCCCAGGTCTTGCGCGTACTG
>CANBTQ010000296.1 GCA_947372425.1 Comamonadaceae bacterium
CATCTGGACGACTATGTCAATTACGTGCAGGAGTTCATCCGCCACGTGCAGGGCAAGTACGGCAACTGCCATGTCATGAGCGTGTGCCAGCCCACCGTGCCGGTGCTGGCGGCAGTCTCCCTGATGGCCAGCCGCGGCGAGAAGACGCCGCTGAGCATGACCATGATGGGCGGCCCCATCGATGCGCGCAAGTCGCCCACCGCGGTCAACAACCTGGCCATGAACAAGAGCCACAGCTGGTTTGAAAACAATGTGATCTTCCGCGTGCCCAGCAGCTTCCCGGGTGCCGGTCGCCGCGTCTACCCCGGCTTCCTGCAACACACCGGGTTTGTGGCCATGAACCCCGACCACCATGCCCGCAGCCATTACGACTACTTCAAAGACCTGATCAAGGGCGACGACGCCAGCACCGAAGCCCACCGCAAGTTTTACGACGAGTACAACGCGGTGCTGGACATGGATGCCGACTACTACCTGGAAACCATCAAGGTGGTGTTCCAGGACTTCAGTCTGGTCAATGGCACATGGGACGTGAAGAGCCCTAAAGGCAAGACCGAGCGTGTGCGCCCCGGCGACATCAAGACCACGGCTCTGCTGTCGGTTGAAGGCGAGTTGGACGACATCTCTGGTTCCGGCCAGACCAAGGCGGTGCATGAAATCTGCAGCGGTGTGCCCAAGTCGCAACAACGTCATTTTGAAGCCAAGGGTGCAGGCCACTACGGCATTTTCTCCGGCCGCCGCTGGCGCGAAATGGTGTACCCCTTCGTCAAATCCTTCATCCTGGACCACAACAGCCAGGACGGCGCGGTGGTCAACAAGCCCGCACCCAAGCCCAAGGCGGCAGTGCTTGCCAAGCCAAGCATTGTTTCCAAGACTGCGGCAGTGCCCGCAACCGTCCCGGTGGTGAAATCCAAACCGGTAGTCAAGCTGGTTAGCCAGGCAGCCCCGAAAGCGGCGGCCAAGCGCGCAATAGCCAAGAAGTGAGCCCGCAGGCTGTCGTGGACAGCACCCTCGTCGGGCGCATCCATGACGCCCTGCCCCAAACCCAGTGCAAGCGCTGTGGCTATCCGGACTGCCTGGGCTATGCCCGGGCAGTTGCCGTTGGCGAGGCCGCTATCAACCAATGCCCGCCGGGCGGCGCGGAGGGGGTTGCGCGGCTTTCTGCCATCACCGCACAACCGGTGCAAGCGATTGACCCCGACTTTGGAGCGGAGGGGCCGCGAACCATTGCGTTCATTGATGAAGACTGGTGCATAGGCTGCACGCTGTGCATCGCGGCCTGCCCGGTGGACGCGATTGTCGGCGCCAACAAGCGCATGCACACGGTCATCGAGGCGCACTGCACCGGTTGTGAGCTGTGCTTGCCGGTGTGCCCGGTGGATTGCATACTGCTGGAAAATGTCACGGCCGGGGCAACCGGTTGGAGCGCCTGGTCGGCACTTCAGGCAGACCAGGCACGCAGCCGCCATGCGCAACGCAACCAGCGACTGCAGCGCGAGGCTTTGGAGCAGGAGCAACGCCTGCTGGCCAAAGCCGAACTCAAGGTTTCCGATATTGCGGCGCACTCACAGCACACCGACCCGGCGGTGCTGGACCGCAAGCGCGCCATCATCGACGCGGCTTTGGCCAGGGCCCGCGCCAAACGCCAGCCGGACTAAAGTTCAAGGCAACAAATTAGCCGCCGGGTCACGGCGGCTTTTTTGTTGCGTAGCGCCGCAGAAGCTAAACGCTGCGGCCGGGGTTGGCCAGTTGCGAAAAGGCCTTCACCACTTCCGGTGGCGCCTGCACCATTTCAATCAACACACCCTCTCCGGAAATCGGGAATTCTTCATTCGACTTGGGGTGCAGAAAGCAAATGTCAAAGCCGGCCGCACCCTTGCGGATACCACCCGGGGCAAAGCGCACGCCCTGGGCGCTCAGCCATTCCACCGCAGTGGGCAGGTCGTCAATCCACAAGCCGATATGGTTCAGCGGCGTGGCGTGTACAGCCGGTTTTTTATCCGGGTCCACCGGTTGCATCAAGTCGACCTCGACCTTGAAGGGGCCTGCGCCAATGGCGCAGATGTCTTCATCGACGTTTTCGCGCTCGCTGCGGAAGGTGCCGGTCACTTCCAGGCCCAGCATGTCCACCCACAGCTTTTGCAGCCGCTTTTTGTCCGGCCCGCCAATGGCGATCTGCTGAACCCCCAATACCTGAAAAGGACGTTTCATTTATTCAAACTCCACAATGGCCTGATCCACCGTCAGGCTCTCACCCTTGGATGCAAGAACCTTGCCGACCACGCCATCGGCGACGGCAAAGAGCACGTTCTCCATCTTCATCGCTTCGATCACGGCAACGCGTTCACCAGCCTGCACCTTCTGGCCGGGAACCACGGCCACCTGGACCAGCAAGCCCGGCATGGGCGAGAGTACAAACCGGCTCATGTCCGGCGGTGCCTTGTAGGGCATCAGCTTGTGCAGCTCGGCGGTGCGTGGCGACATCACCTGCACATCGATACGCTTGCCATTGTGTTGCACGCGCCAGGCCAAGGGGTTGCGCGGTGTGCCACTCTCCACCTGGGCGGTGAAGGGCTTGCCATTCACGGTTCCATGCAGGCAGATGGCGTTCAGGCGGGAGTCGCTCTGGATTTCATAAATCTGGCCGGCTACGGTAATACGCGCGGCGCCGGTGAGGCCCACGTAATCGTCCACATGCACGGGGGTATACACGTTTTCACCGCCGGCACCCAGGGTCACCACCACGTATTCCTTGGCCACCGTAACGTTGTAGCCAACCAGCTGCCCGCTGATGCCTGCCGCGCGTTCACGGGTCTTGCGGCGCACCAGGGTGGCCAGCGCCAGCAAAAAGTTGGCGTCATCGTGCGGCACGTCTTCGGCCAGGAAACCCTTGCTGTAATGCTCGGCGATAAAGCCGGTATTGAAGTCACCCGAGACAAACTTGGGGTGTGCCAGCAGTGCCGATTGGAACGGGATGTTGCTGGATACGCCGCGGATCACAAAGCCGTTCAGGGCTTCGCGCATTTTGGCAATCGCGTCATTGCGGTCTTTGCCGTGCACGATGAGCTTGGCAATCATCGAGTCGTAGTACATCGGAATCTCGCCGCCGTCCTGCACGCCGGTATCCACACGCACGCCATACAGGTGCTCGGTGTCGCCCTGCCACATGGTCTGCTCGGGCGGTGCAAAGCGCACCAGGCGGCCGGTGGAAGGCAGGAAACCGCGGAACGGGTCTTCGGCGTTGATGCGGCACTCCATGGCCCAGCCGTCGCGCTTGACTTCGGCTTGTGTCAAAGGCAGCTTCTCACCAGCGGCCACGCGGATCATCAGCTCCACCAAGTCCAGGCCGGTGATGGCCTCGGTCACCGGGTGCTCCACCTGCAGGCGGGTGTTCATTTCCAGGAAATAAAAGCTCTGGTCCTTGCCGACCACAAACTCCACGGTGCCGGCACTTTGGTACTTCACGGCCTTGGCCAGTTGCACCGCCTGCTCGCCCATGGCCTTGCGGGTGGCGTCGCTGATGAAGGGCGACGGCGCCTCTTCAATCACCTTCTGGTGGCGGCGCTGAATGGAGCACTCGCGCTCGTTCAGGTACAGCACGTTGCCGTGCGAGTCGCCAATCAGCTGGATTTCAATGTGCCGGGGTTCTTCGACGAACTTCTCGATAAACACGCGGTCATCGCCAAAGCTGTTGCGCGCCTCGTTTTTGCAGCTGGTGAAACCTTCGAACGCTTCCTTGTCGTTAAACGCCACACGCAGGCCCTTGCCGCCACCGCCAGCACTGGCCTTGATCATGACCGGATAGCCAATGCCCTTGGCAATCTCGACGGCCCGCTCGGCCGTGTCGATGGCGTCATTGACACCGGGAATGCAGTTCACACCGGCAGCACCGGCCAGCTTCTTGGACTCGATCTTGGCTCAGGCCAAAGCATGGCAGAGTTGATGCAGTTGGTCATCAATGTGGCATTTGGCAATGACGCAGTGAACACGCCAGCGCAAGCCCGTGATCTGGTTTCTCCTCAGCGACCTGCTGCGCCGGGTCAAGGGCGACGCCGAGCGCGAAACTATTCGCGCT
>CANBTQ010000297.1 GCA_947372425.1 Comamonadaceae bacterium
GGCATGCTGATCGAAGCCCAGCGCAAGATCAAGGACCAGAAGGCTGTGGTGTTCCTGGGCTGGGAACCCCACCCCATGAATGTGCAGATGAAGATGAGCTACCTGTCCGGTGGCGACGACATTTTCGGACCCAACCTGGGCGAGGCCAAAGTCTACACCGCCATTCCTCCCTCGTATGAGAAGAAGTGCCCCAATGTCTTCACCTTCCTGAAGAACCTGCAATACACCACTGACATCGAGAACCAGGTGATGGGCCCGATCCTGAAGAAGGTCAAGCCCAATGTGGCCGCCAAGGACTTCCTGAAGAAGAACCCCGGCACCGTCGACAAATGGCTGGCCGGCGTAACCACGCTGGACGGCAAGCCCGGCGTGGATGCAGTCAAGGCCGCGCTGGCGAAGTAAGCCAGGCCGGTGCACTGCCGGGCCCTTGGCCTGGTAGCACCCCAACGCGGCAGACACCCACACGGTGTCTGCCGCATCCGCTCCGACGCAGCCTGGCTGGGTCGGAGTTGTTTTTTGAGTTGCCGCATCGCAACTCCGCGTAAGGAACGCCATGAGCGAAGTCACCATTTCCAGTTTTGTCAACGGCCTGCCTATGCAGGGCAGCGGCGAACGCTTTGAATCCATCAACCCGGCCACCGGCCAGGCCTTTGCCGCCGTGTACGACGCGTCGCAATCCGACGTGGACGCAGCGGTGGACGCAGCGCATGCCGGCTTCCTGGTCTGGTCTGCCATGAGCGCCACCGAGCGCGGCCGCATCCTGCGCCGCGCCGTGGATATCTTGCGCAGCCGCAACGACGAACTCGCCGCGCTGGAAGTGCAGGACTGCGGCAAGCCCTTGCAAGAAGCCCTGGTGGTGGACGTGGCCAGTGGCGCCGACTGCATTGAATACTTTGCCGGCGCCGCCGCCACCCTGACCGGACAGCAATACCCTCTGAAGAACGCCTTTGCCTACACACGCAAGGAACCCCTGGGCGTGTGCGTGGGCATTGGCGCCTGGAACTACCCAATCCAGATTGCCTGCTGGAAATCGGCGCCCGCGCTGGCGGCCGGCAATGCCATGATTTTCAAACCCTCGGAGCTGACACCGGCCACCGCCGTCAAGCTGGCCGAGATTTACCTGGAGGCCGGTGTGCCCCCCGGCGTCTTCAACGTGCTGCAAGGCCGTGGCGCCACCGGCGCCATGCTGGCCGCGCACCCCGGCGTGGCCAAGGTGTCGGTCACCGGCTCGGTGCCCACGGGCAAGAAGGTCATGCAGACGGCGGCCGGCACGCTCAAGCGCGTGACCATGGAGCTGGGTGGCAAATCGCCGCTGGTGATTTTTGACGACGCCGATCTGGAGCAGGCCGTGGCCGCCGCCATGATGGGCAACTTTTATACGCAAGGCGAGGTCTGCACCAACTGCACCCGCGTGTTCGTGCAGCGCGGCATGGCCGATAAATTCCTGGCGCGCCTGAAGGAGCGCACGCTCTTGCTGCGTGTGGGCGACCCCACGCATCCAGAGACCGAAGTCGGCGCCCTGATTTCGCAGGCGCACACCGCCAAGGTGATGGACTACATTGCCAGCGGTCTGCGTGAAGGTGCCACGCTGGTGACCGGCGGCAAGCTGGCCCAGGTGCCGGGCCTGTCCGGCAACTTCGTCGAGCCCACCATCTTTGCCGACTGCACCGACGACATGCGCATAGTCCGCGAAGAGATCTTTGGCCCGGTGTTGTCCATGTTGACCTTTGATACCGAAGAGGAAGCGATTGCGCGCGCCAACAAATCCCGCTTCGGTCTGGCCGCCGGTGTCTTCACCACGAATCTGCAAAAAGGCCACCGCGTCGCAGCCAGCCTCAAGGCCGGTATTTGCTGGATCAACAACTACAACATCACACCCATTGAAATGCCGTTTGGCGGTGTCGGCGAGTCCGGCATTGGTTCGGAAAACAGCATGGCGGCCCTGGACCACTACACACAGCTCAAGACGGTGTATGTGGAAATGGGCGAGGTGGCGACGGGGTACCGTTGATCTGCGCCTAAGTCACTTCAGGACACAGTCCGTCATGGCACTCGGTCAACCAGTCACTGCGGGAGTCGGTCAAAGTCACTTCTTGGCGCAGGCGTTTCAATGCATTGGGCCCCGGGTCATTGCGCACCAGCCGAGCTGGTTGCCGAGGGCAGTGGGGTGGATGTTTCCGGTAGGTAAAGGGGGAGACCGCGCAGCGGGCGGAGGACACGGACGGAAACATCTACCCCGCTGCCCTTGGCGCACACAATCTCGGCCCCCGTTACCGCAGAAGCTCTCTGACTAAACACAGCCTTTCACCAACATAAAGTCCATGCAAACAGAATACGACTACATCATCATTGGCGCCGGCTCCGCCGGCAGCGTGCTGGCCTACCGCCTGGGTGAGGACCTGAACACCAAGATCCTGGTGCTGGAAGCCGGCCCCATGGATCACAACCTGTTTATCCACATGCCCAGTGGCTTTGCCTATCCGATGGCGAATCCGCGCTACACCTGGATGTATGAGTCCGAGCCCGACCCCGGCATGGACAACCGGCGCGTGCACTGCCCGCGTGGCAAGACGATTGGCGGATCGAGCAGCATCAACGGCATGGTCTATATCCGCGGTAATGCAGAGGACTACAACGGCTGGGCCGAGAAACACAAGCTGCCCGAGTGGACCTACGCCCACTGTCTGCCGTATTTCAAAAAGGCCGAGACGCGCGAGATCGGCGGCGATGACTACCGCGGTGCCGATGGCCCCCTGCATGTGCACACCGGTGAATGCAAGAACCCGCTGTACAACGCCTTTATCGAAGCCGGACAACAGGCCGGCTATCCGTACACGAAGGACATGAACGGCTACCAGCAGGAGGGCTTTGGCCCCATGGACATGACCACCTACAAGGGCCGGCGCTGGAGCACAGCCATGGGCTATCTGCGCCCGGCCTTGAAGCGCGGCAATGTCATGCTGCAACCCAACACCCTGGCCACGCGCCTGCTGTTTGAAGGCAAGCGCGCTGTGGGCGTGGCGGTCCTGCAGAACGACGAGCCCGTCACCTTCCGCGCGCGCCGTGAAGTCATCCTCAGCGGCGGTGCCATCAACTCGCCGCAGCTGCTGCAACTCTCCGGCATTGGCAACCCGGAGCACCTGCAGCCGCTGGGCATTGAGATGGTGGCCACGCTGCCGGGCGTGGGCGAAAACCTGCAGGACCATCTGGAAACCTATGTGCAGTACGAATGCAAGCAGCCCATCACCCTGTACGCCGCCACCAAGCCGCTGAAGATGGCCGCCATAGGCGCCGAGTGGGTGCTGTTCGGTACCGGCCTGGGCGCTACCAACCACTTTGAATCGGGTGGCTTTATCCGCAGTGCCGCTGGCGTCAAGCACCCGGACCTGCAGTACCACTTTTTGCCCATGGCGGTGCGCTACGACGGCAACTCGCCGGTGGAAGGCCACGGCTTTCAGGCCCACGTGGGGCCCATGCGCTCGCCCAGCCGCGGCCATGTGCGCATCAAAACCGCGAGCGCGCTGGACGCACCCACCATCGTGTTCAATTACATGAGCACGGAGCAGGACCGAAAAGAGTTCCGCGCCGCCATCCGCCTGACGCGCGAAGTGTTTGCGCAAAAGGCTTTTGACGCGTTCCGTGGCGAAGAGATTTCACCCGGCAAGGACGTGCAGACCGATGAACAGATTGACGCCCATATCCGCGCCAGCGCCGAAACCGCCTACCACCCCAGCTGCACCTGCGCCATGGGCACGGGCGAGATGGCGGTGGTGGACGGCCAGGGCCGCGTGCATGGCGTGCAAGGCCTGCGCGTGTGTGACGCATCCATCATGCCGCTGATCGTCAGTGGCAATCTGAACGTGCCCACCATCATGATGGCCGAAAAGATCGCCGATGCCATCAAAGGCCAGGCCCTGCAGCCTTCCAGCGCACCGGCCTGGGTGCATCCGGAGTGGGAGACCCGGCAGCGCTAGCGAATATTGGCCGAGCGCTTCAGGGCATTGACCGCCACCCCCACCGCCAGTGACGCTGCGCCGAAGGGTGTGGAGCTTTCGATCATCGCGGAAG
>CANBTQ010000298.1 GCA_947372425.1 Comamonadaceae bacterium
GTCCATCCAGGCCATAAAACTGGTCTCGGAGGCACCATAAAACTCCACGATGCGCGCCTTGGGAAACAGGGCGCGCAGCTCGGCAGTGCGGTGGCGCATCCAGCGTGCGCCGCTGATCAGGATCAGGCGCACGGCGTCGATGGGCGGCAAAGACTTGTGCCGGGCCACGTCCAGCATCAGGACCAGCTGGCTGGGCGCGGTGATCAGCGTCGGCGTGTGTCCCGAACGCAATGTGTCCAGCGCAGCGCCTGCCGCAAAGCGCTCCTGCACCACCACGCCGCCGCCGGTCCACAGGCCCAGCAGCATGCCGAACAAAAACAGTGAATGCGCGTCGCGCCCCGGCGCCAGAATGCAGCCCGCCGCATCCGGCCCGAAGGCGTCCAGGCAGGCGCGAAAGCTCTCGACCCAGGACCGGTGGTGGCGCTGGAAGCCCTTGGGCAGGCCGGTGCTGCCCGAGGTGTAGCCCACGTAAAAGGGCGACAGGGGCTGTGCCGGCGGCATGGTGCAGGCGGTATCCGGCAGGGCGGCTTGCACGCGGCGCAGCACGGCCGGGGGCCAGTCGGGGTCGGCCACGGCGGCGCAGCGTCCGCTGGCGTTGATGCCCAGAAAGTCCACCAACCGCTGCACCAGGGGCAGGGCGCTGGCTACCAGCACGGTGGCCGGCGCGTGTTGCTGGCAAAGGGATTCGGCGCGCAGCGTGACGGCGGCGTGCAGTGCGGCAAAGGTCAGGCTGTGTGTGCCACTGCGCAGGGCCACCGCGTCACCGCGGGAGCGGGCCCAATCGGCGAGCGGCCCATGCACCAGGCCCGAGGCCTGACCCGGCGTCATTTCAGCGCGCGGCCGCCAAAGTTCCAGTCGGGCAGACCGCGTGCCACGGTGTGAACCACCATGGCGCAGACGGCGCATTTGATCAGGTCACCCGGCACAAATACCAGGGTGCCAAACAAGGCCTGGGTCCAGCTCAGGTGGGCAATTTGGACCAGCCCGACCACGCCGCAGGCGTGCACCACCAGCAGCCCGCCCAGCGCGGAAGCCAGAAAGGCGCTGAGGGCCGCAGCCCGGGGGGTGGCGCGCGGCAGCGTGGACATCAGCATGCCGGTGACCAGGGCACCCAAGGGCCAACCGATCAGATAGCCGGCCGCCGGGGCCATGAACACGCCCAGGCCACCGCGTCCGCCGGAGAGCAGGGGCAAGCCCAGCGCCACCGCCAGCAGAAACAGCAGCATGGCCTGCAGGGCGCGCCGGGGGCCCAGCAGGCAACCGGCCAGCATCACGCCCAGGGTTTGCAGTGTGATGGGCACGCCCAGCGGCAAATCAATCTTGGGGATCAGGCCGAACACGGCCAGCAGGGCGGCAAACAGGGAAACCAGGGCCAGGGAGCGGGAGGAATTCATAGTGAGCGAGGGTCCAACGGATAAAAGGGAACGCGGCGAAGGCTACTCGCCCATGCGCATTTCGAGTGTATCTGCTACCCGGCGCGCACTGGTCAGCATCTGGATGGTGAGCGGCGCCAGCAGGCGCAGGCCACCAGACTTGCCGGTGCGGATGCGGTGGGAGTCATCCAGCCGCTTCCAGACCACGAAAAAGTGCTCGGTAAAGCGCAGCATCATGGCCAGTTGCAGGGCCAGGCGTTCGGTCTTGAGCCCCAGGCCTTGCAGGGGCGCCAGCACGCGCTCCAGCACGTCCAGCAGTTCGCCCGAGCGGGTGGTGAGCGTGAGCGCAATGCCCAGCAGCGATGCGCTGACCATCCGCAGCGTGCTGATCCAACCCAGCTCGGCCTGGTGCATCATGGCGTGAAAAGCCAGGACCAGCAGACTGGCCAGCAACAGCGAAGCCAGCAGCTTGCGTGCAGGCTTTGCCGCCGCCCCCAGGCTGGCAAACAGCAGGGTGCTGGCCAGGGCCGCCAGGGCCAGCGGGAAGATCTGGGTGGTGGCGTACAGCGCGATGCCCAGCACGGCAAACAGCAGCAGTTTGGCGGCGGCCGGCACGCCGTGCAGCCAGGTCCGGTGTTCGCTGTACAGGCTTCCCATGGCGCGCCTGGCTACTGGTAGGACAGGGCTTGCGCCGCAATGCGCGCCGCCACATCGGCCTGGTACGCGGCACACACCGCCTCGCCCGGTCCATCGGCACGCACCTGGCCACGGTCCAGCCAGATTACGCGCTCGAAATGGCGCACATGCTCCAGCAAGTGGGTGGAGACGATGACCTGCTGGCTGGCCTGGGCAATGTCCATCGCCAGCAGGGCCTGGCCCGGCTGGTCCAGGCTGGCAAAGGGCTCGTCCAGCAGCAGCAGTGCGGGCGACGCAATCATCAATGCCAGCCAACACACATGCTGGCGCTGGCCCTGGCTCAGTGCGCCAATGGCGCGCTCGGACCAGTCTGCCAGCTTGCGCGATGCCAGAAAGGCGCGCGCCTGATTGATGGCCTGGCGGCGCGGCATGCCGCTGGGGCTCAGCCCCAGGGCCAGCTCTTCGGCCACGGTGGGGAAGATGATTTGCTCGTCAGGGTTCTGGAACATCATGCCAACCAGGCCCGGGCGCTTGCTGCTGACCGTGCGGGCCTCCAGGCCGTGCACCGTCACACTGCCGCGCTGGGGCGCATCCAGGCCGCAGAGCATGCGAAACAGGCTGCTCTTGCCGGCGCCGTTGTCGCCAATCAGGCCGATGCGCGGCTCGCTCAGTTCCAGCGTCAGGTCGGAAAAAATCGTGTTGGCGCCGCGCTGCAGGCATGCATCGCGGATCTGTATGGAAGCCGCTGCGGGCAGCGCAGGGCTGGCAACGGCGGGCGTATGGTTTGGTGTGGGCACGGGGCTGGGCTCTGGCCCCGCAGTTTAAGCGCTGTCAGGTCAAGGGCTACGCGCCGAGCCGTCCCAAGTGAAGTAGCGCCCTCAGGGGCCGCGAGCCACGCGCAGCGGGGGAGCTTGGGGCCATATTAAAAAAGCGGCATGTGCCGCAGCACACCCAGCGCGAACGGCAGGCTGGCCATGCCCAGCAGCGTGGACAGGGTTACCAGCCCGGCCACATAGGCGCCGTCATAGCCCATGCGCGCCGCCAGCACATAGGCAGTCGACGCCGTGGGCAGGGCCGAGAAGGCCAGCAGAATGGTGGTTTGCAATTCCGACAGGCCAAACAGGCGTGCCAGACCGAAGGCCAGCACCGGCATCAGGAAGTGCCGGATGGTGAGCAGCGCAACGCCCAGTGCCTTGCCTTTGGAGAGGGCACCGAGCTGCATGCCAGCACCGGCGGCCATCAGCCCCAATGCCAGGGCCGAAGCCCCCACGCGGTTGACCGTGGGTTCGGCCCAGTGCGGCAGGTGCAGGCCCAACACATTGGCCAGCAGGCCGGCCACGGTGCCCAGCACCAGCGGGTTGCGCACCAGTTCGCGCCAGAAGCCGCGCTCGGCATGGCGCGCCATGGGCCATACCGCTGCCATGTTGAACAGGGGCACACAGACGCCGATCAGCACCGCAATCAGCAGCAGGCCTTCGGGCCCGGCCAGACGTTCGGCAATCGCCAGGCCGATAAACGAGTTGAAGCGAAAGCCCACCTGCGCGCTGGCCGCATGCTGGCGCCGGTCGATATGGGTCTTGAACAGCGGCAGGTGCGGCAGGGAATAGGCCAGGGCAATGCCTATGGCACCCAGGGCCCAACCGGCGCCGATCAGACTGGAGGCTGCCTGCAAATCCAGGGTGGTCTTGCTGATGGACTGGAACAGCAGCACCGGAAACAGAAAGAAGTACACCAGCGCATCCACTTGCTGCCACACCGTGCGGTTGAGCGAGGTGTAGCGGCAGACCAGAAAGCCACAGAGGATGAGCGCGAAGTCCGGGAAGAGCAGTTGGGCGTAATTCACCATTTCGAGAATACCAGCCAAACGCAGTGGGCGACCGTGGGGGCCATCACTCCCCCCGTTTAAACTGCGCAAACCATGCCCAGCCACCTTGCCACCAGCGCCGACGCCATCGACGCGTTCATCGACGCCATCTGGCTGGAGGAAGGCTTGTCCAAAAACACCCTGGCGGCCTACCGGCGTGATCTGACGCTGTACGGCAAAT
>CANBTQ010000299.1 GCA_947372425.1 Comamonadaceae bacterium
CCTGGGCGATATGGACTTCAAGGTTGCGGGTACGACCAACGGCATTACCGCGCTGCAAATGGACATCAAAATCCAGGGCATCACCAAGGAAATCATGCAAGTCGCTTTGGCCCAGGCCAAAGAAGCGCGTATGCACATTCTGGGCAAGATGCAAGAAGCCATGTCGGAAGCCAAGACCGAAGTCTCCAACTTCGCTCCCCGCCTGTTCACCATGAAGATCAACCCCGAGAAGATCCGTGACGTGATCGGCAAGGGCGGCTCCGTCATCCGTGCGCTGACCGAAGAAACCGGCACGCAGATCAACATCGAGGAAGATGGCACCATCACCATCGCTTCCGCTGATCCGGCCAAGGCCGAAGAAGCTAAACGCCGCATTCAGCAGATCACTGCCGAAGTGGAAATTGGCAAGGTCTACGAAGGCCCGGTCACCAAGATCCTGGACTTTGGTGCCCTGATCAATCTGCTGCCCGGCAAGGACGGCCTGCTGCACATCAGCCAGATCGCCCATGAGCGCGTGGAAAAGGTTTCCGACTACCTGTCCGAAGGCCAGATCGTCAAGGTCAAGGTCATGGAAACCGACGAGAAGGGCCGCATCAAGCTGTCCATGAAGGCTTTGCTGGACCGTCCTTCGCACGACCAGCAAGGTTAAGGCGTTCAAGGTACAGCAATCAGCGTCCCCTGTGCGAAAGCCCGGGGGCCGTTTGCGCGGCAAAACCATGCAAGTCATTGAAATAGCATCCTTCGGTGGTCCAGATGTTTTGCGTCTGGCCGAGCGACCCGTGCCGCTTGCCGGTGCGGGCGAGTTGTGCATTCAGGTCAGTGCCAGCGGTGTGAACCGACCCGATGTGTTGCAGCGTGCCGGGCATTACCCGGCACCGCCCGGCGCATCGGATATTCCGGGGTTGGAAGTGGCGGGCCGCATTGTCAGCGGCGATGTGCAGGCCATGCAGGCTGCCGGTTTGAAGATGGGCGACCGCGTTTGTGCGCTGGTCGCCGGTGGCGGTTATGCAGCGTTTTGCATCGCGCCGGTGGCCCAGTGTCTACCGGTTCCCAGGGGGCTGTCCGATATCGAAGCTGCCAGTCTGCCGGAAACGTTTTTCACGGTCTGGAGCAATGTGTTTGACCGGGGTCGTCTGGCTGCCGGCGAAACGCTGTTGGTGCAGGGTGGTACCAGCGGGATTGGCGTGACTGCCATTCAATTGGCCAAGGCCATGGGTGCCCGGGTGATTGCCACCGCTGGCAGCGATGCAAAATGTGATGCAATCCGTGCGCTGGGTGCCGACCATGCCATCAATTACAAGACGCATGACTTTGAGGTGGAGGTTAAGCGCCTGACCGATGGACTTGGTGTCGATGTGATTTTGGACATGGTGGCCGGTGACTATGTGGCGCGCGAACTCAATTGTCTGGCGGAAGACGGGCGACTGGTCATCATTGCCGTGCAGGGCGGGGTCAAGAGCGAGATCAATTCCGGTCTGGTGATGCGCAGGCGTCTCACCGTCACCGGTTCCACCTTGCGTGTGCGCCCGCTTGCGTTCAAGCAAGCCATTGCGCAGAACTGCCTGGCAAGGGTTTGGCCGTTGCTGGAAGCGGGGCGTATCAAGCCGGTGGTGCACAGCGTGTTTTCCGCGGCGGATGCCACGCAGCCTGGTGGCAGTGGCGCTGCGGCGGCGCATGCTTTGATGGAGTCGAACCAACACGTGGGCAAAATTGTTTTGAATTGGGGAACACCATGAAGAAGAAACTGATTGCAGGAAACTGGAAGATGAACGGTACGGCTGCATCCAATGCGGCCTTGCTGAATGCCCTGCTGGTGCAGTCTGCCGACTGGAATTGCCTGGTGGCCGTCTGCGTGCCTGCGGTCTACATGGCGCAGGTGGGGGGCATTGTCGAAGGTACCGGTATCGCACTGGGATCGCAGGACGTTTCTGCCTTTGAATCGGGTGCCTACACCGGTGAAATTTCGGCCGCCATGCTGAAGGACTTCGGTACCCGTTACGCCATCGTGGGGCACTCCGAGCGTCGCCAGTACCATGGCGAGACCGATGCCACCGTAGCAGACAAGGCCACCCGCGCACTGGCTGCCGGCATCACCCCTATTGTGTGTGTCGGTGAGACCCTGGCTGAACGCGATGCGGGGCGTACCGAAGAAGTGGTCAAGCGCCAGCTGGCTGCGGTTATCCACGCCAATGGACATTGCATCAGTGAAATCGTGGTGGCCTACGAGCCCGTATGGGCTATTGGTACCGGAAAGACTGCTACGCCGGAAATGGCGCAGCAGGTGCATGCGGTACTCCGCGCCCAACTGCGCGCCGCCAGCGAGCACGCGGACCGTGTTCACATTTTGTACGGCGGCAGTATGAACGCAGCCAATGCACAGCAATTGCTGGCCCAGCCGGATATTGATGGCGGTCTGGTGGGCGGTGCCGCGCTGAAGTCGGCCGATTTTTTATCCATTATTGCGGCGGCCCGATAGGCCGAGCGCAGCAGTTCAACGATTTAGGAGAGAAGTATGAGTATTGTGGTAACCATTATTTTGACGGTTCAGATGTTGTCGGCCCTGGCCATGATCGGGCTCATCCTGGTGCAGCACGGCAAGGGTGCTGATATGGGCGCCGCATTCGGCAGCGGTGGTTCGGGCAGCCTGTTCGGTGCCAGTGGCAGTGCCAACTTCCTGTCGCGCACCACGGCCGTCCTGGCAACCGTATTCTTTGTGTGCACGCTGGCGCTGGCCTATTTTGGCAACCTGCGCCCCGGTAGTTCCGGTAGCGTTCTGGAGTCGGCCGTGCCTGCTGCACCGGCTGCCTCTGTGGTGCCTAACCTGCCTGCCGCGCCTGCATCTGGCGCAGCGCAAATTCCAGCGAAGTAATTCACTTGCCCCTAGGGGAAGTGGGGTGAAATCAGGGTAAACTCCAAGTCTGCTGGACAAGCAAAAAGCCGCAAGGTGCCTCACGCAAGTCCCGCATTTTTAAGCCGCCGTCGTGGTGAAATTGGTAGACACGCTATCTTGAGGGGGTAGTGGCGAAAGCTGTGCGAGTTCGAGTCTCGCCGACGGCACCAGAATAGTTTGGCGCAGGCTGGAGTTGTCCGGTTTGCGCAGTTAACGGTGATGAGATCCAAAGATGAACCTCGATCAATATCTCCCAGTCCTCCTGTTCATCTTGGTTGGCATCGGCATCGGTGTAGCGCCCCAAATCATTGGGTATGTGCTGGGCCCGAATCGCCCGGATGCGGCAAAAAATTCCCCTTATGAGTGTGGCTTCGAGGCATTTGAAGATGCCCGCATGAAGTTTGACGTGCGCTACTACCTGGTAGCCATCCTGTTTATTCTGTTTGATCTGGAAACGGCCTTTCTGTTCCCCTGGGCGGTCACGCTCAAGGAGACCGGTTTGATGGGTTTTCTGATTGGCCTTGAATTTGTGGCTGTGCTCACAATCGGCTTTGTCTATATGTGGAAAAAAGGCGCCCTCGACTGGGAGTAATCAAATGATTGAAGGTGTACTCAAAGAAGGCTTTGTCACGACGAGTTACGACTCGGTGATGAACTGGGCCAAAACCGGATCCGTGTGGCCCATGACCTTTGGTCTGGCCTGTTGTGCTGTCGAAATGATGCACGCCGCCTGCGCCCGCTATGACATCAGCCGGTTTGGTGCGGAGGTGTTTCGCGCCAGTCCGCGGCAGTCCGATCTGATGATCGTGGCCGGTACGCTGACCAACAAAATGGCGCCCGCGTTCCGCAAGGTCTATGACCAGATGTCCGAGCCGCGCTGGGTGATCAGCATGGGCTCCTGCGCCAACGGTGGTGGCTATTACCACTACAGCTATTCGGTGGTGCGTGGTTGCGACCGCATTGTGCCCGTGGACGTCTATGTGCCGGGTTGCCCGCCCACAGCGGAGGCGCTGATCTACGGAATCATGCAGTTGCAGCTCAAGATCCGCCGCACCCAGACCATTGCCCGGGCCTAAAGGAAGAGCATGACAACATATTCCGTACGCCCTGAGGCTACCCGTGATGCCGTCGTTGCCGTGTTGGGTGACAAGGTTCAA
>CANBTQ010000300.1 GCA_947372425.1 Comamonadaceae bacterium
GGGCGTTCGTTGTCCTTGTTGCGTTTGCTGGCAGCTGCAGCAAGCGTGGCGGCGGGGGCTGGAGTGGTGGGGTTCTTCATGGGAGACCATGCTAGCATTCAGAGAGAACGTCCCGTTACATATAGGTTACCGCAGTGCAACATTTCACCATCGCCACCCGTGAGAGCCGCCTGGCTCTGTGGCAAGCAAACCACGTTAAGGCCCTGCTGGAGCAGCAAGGCCATCAAGTCACCCTGCTGGGCATGACCACCTTGGGCGACCAGATTCTGGACCGCTCGCTCAGCAAAGTGGGCGGCAAAGGCCTGTTCGTCAAGGAGCTGGAGACGGCGCTGGAGGACGGCCGGGCCGACCTCGCCGTGCACTCGCTCAAAGACGTGCCCATGGAGCTGCCGCCCGGCTTTGAGCTGGCCTGCGTCATGGAGCGCGAGGACCCGCGCGATGCCTGGGTCTCCCCCCGATACGCCACGCTGCAGGACCTGCCCCAGGGCGCCACCGTGGGCACCTCCAGCCTGCGCCGCATGGCCCTGGTGCGGGCACTGCGCCCCGACCTGAAGATTGAACCGCTGCGCGGCAACCTCGACACCCGGCTGCGCAAGCTCGATGACGGCCTGTACGACGGGATCATTCTGGCGGCTGCCGGCCTCAAGCGCCTGGGTCTGGGTGAGCGTGTGCGCGCCGTCTTCGAGACCACCGAGATGCTGCCCGCCGCAGGGCAGGGTGCCCTGGGTATTGAGATTCGCGCCGGGCGTGATGACGTAACCCGCGCACTGGCACACCTGATGGACACCAAGACCTGGCTGGTGGTCAGCGCCGAGCGTGCGGTCAGCCGCGTCATGGGTGGCAGTTGCTCCATGCCGCTGGCAGCCCATGCCGTGTTTACCGGCGATGTGCTGGCCATGCGCGCCGCCTGGGGTGATCCCGAGGGGCTGCAGTCGCTGGTCAAGGTGACCGACCAGGCCACGGTGACCGACACCGCCGGCGCCCTGCGCCTGGGTGAAACGGTGGCCCGTCAACTGCAGGCAGCGGTGCAGGCTGCACACACCAAGCCCTGATGCGCGTCATCGTCACCCGGCCCGGGCCGCAGGCCGGCAAGTGGGTGAATGGCTTGCGGGCTGCCGGCCTGGATGCCGTGTCCCTGCCCTTGATTGAAATTGCCGCAGCGCCGGACGCACAGGCCCTGCAGTCGGTCTGGCAGCGTCTGCCGGAGTTCGATGCGCTGATGTTTGTCAGCGCCAACGCGGTGGCGCATTTTTTTGCACTGCAGCCCGAGGGGCTGGTGCACCTGACCCGGGGCACGCAGGGCAAGCCCCGTTTCTTTGTCACCGGTCCGGGCAGCGTTGCGGCCCTGCTGCAGGCGCAGGTGCCGCAGCAGCGCATTGATGCGCCCGATACGGCCAACGCCCAGTTTGATTCCGAGGCCCTGTGGCGCGTGGTGCAGGACCAGGTGCAGCCGGGCTGGCGTGTGCTGATCGTGCGCGGCAATACCGATGGCGAGAACGCCGAGGAGGCCGA
Source organism: Comamonadaceae bacterium (assembly GCA_947372425.1). Taxonomy (GTDB): domain Bacteria; phylum Pseudomonadota; class Gammaproteobacteria; order Burkholderiales; family Burkholderiaceae_C; genus Allorhodoferax. Next base: position 1,513 of record CANBTQ010000300.1, read on the forward strand.
GGCCGGGCAAGGCGTGGGGCGCGACTGGTTGGCCGCGCGTCTGGGTGAACGGGGTGCGGCAGTTGAATTCGTCGTGGCCTATGTGCGCCGGGCCCCGGCGCTGGATGCCCCTGCATTGACACTGGTGCAGATGGCTGCAGACGACGGCACGGTCTGGCTGTTTAGCAGCTCGGAGGCGGTCAGCAATCTGTGCACTATGGCAAAAGGCCAGTCCTGGAGCCGGGCCCGTGCCGTGGCAACCCATCCGCGTATTGCGCAGGCCGCGCGGGCCGCCGGATTTGCGCAGGTGCACGAGTCCAGACCGGCCCTGGCTGACCTGGTGGTCTCGATAGAATCACTGGCATGAGTACAGACCCGCTAATCCCCGACAACAGTGCCGCATCTGCGCCTCCCGTGCAGGGCGCGGCAACCCCGGCGCTGCCGCCAGCCGTGGCGTACGCGCCGCAGCGCTGGCTGCTGGTGGTGGCAGTGCTGGCCCTGGCCGGCCTGACCGGTAGCGTGCTGGTCTGGCAAAAGCTCAATGGCATACAGCAACAGCTGGCCCGCCAAAGTGCCGACGCCGGCACCCTGGCCGGCGAGGCGCGTGCCATGGCCAAGCAGGCGCAGGAACTGGCGCTGGAATCCGCAGCCAAGCTGGCCGTGAACGATGCCAAGCTGGCCGAGGTCTCGCTGCAGCGCAGCCAGCTGGAAGAATTGATGCAAAGCCTGTCGCGCTCGCGTGACGAAAACCTGGTGGTCGACATTGATTCGGCCCTGCGGCTGGCGCAGCAGCAAGCCCAGCTCACCGGCAGTGTGGAGCCCCTGCTGGCGGCCCTCAAGAGCGCCGACCAGCGCGTCACCCGTGCGGCGCAGCCACGCCTGACCCAGTTGCAGCGGGCGATTGCCCGCGATGTGGCGCGCATCAAGGCCACGGCCCTGTCGGATACGCCCTCGCTGCTGGTCAAACTGGATGAGCTGGTGACGCTGGCAGACGAGTTGCCGATTGCCAATGCCGTGGGCCCTGCGGTCAGCGCTGGCACGGCGAGCGGCAAAATGGTGGACAACGCCAAGCGCAAGCCGGACGAGGGCATGCTGTCCTGGTGGAGCCGCATCGCTGCGCTGATGCAGGAAGAGTTGCGCAGCCTGGTACGGGTGAGCCGGATTGAAGACCCGGACGCGGCACTGCTGACGCCGGAGCAATCCTTCTTTCTGCGCGAAAACCTCAAGCTGCGCCTGCTCAACGCCCGCCTGGGCCTGCTTTCGCGCCAGATCGAATCGGCCCGCGCCGACCTGGGCACGGCCGCCTTGGCCATGAGCCATTACTTTGACGCCGGCTCACGCAAGACCCAGACTGCCGTCGCCCTGTTACAGCAGGTTCAGGGGCAGATGCGCACGCTGGAAATCCCCCGCATGGACGACACGCTGGCGGCGCTGTCCACCGCGGCGGCAGGGCGCTAGCATGCGGGCCGCACTGTGGTTGATGGGCCTGTTTGCAGTGGCCGTAACCGTTGCCCTGTTTACCGGCAATGACCCCGGCACCGTAACCCTGTACTGGCCGCCGCACCGGGTGGACCTGTCACTGAACCTGTTTTTGCTGCTGATTGCACTGGCCTTTGTGACCCTGCATCTGGCCCTGCGCACACTGACCGCATTTATTGGTATTCCGCAACAGGCACGGCGCTGGCGCCTGCAGCAGCGCGAGCGTGCCATCCAGTCGGCCTTGCTGGACGCTTTGTCGCACCTCATGGGTGGCCGTTATATCCGTGCCCGCAAGGCGGCCGAACTGGTGGTGTCGCTGGAGGCTTCGGTGGCGCACAGCGGCGAGTCACTGGCCTACGCCGAACGGCTGCGCTCGCTGGCGCATCTGTTGGCCGCTGAAAGTGCCCACTCGCTGCAGGACCGCGTGCTGCGCGAAAAGCACTTCCGCCTGGCGCTGGACCATGCGCAGGCGCGCGATGCCCAGGAGATGCGCGATGGCGTGCAGTTGCGTGCCGCGCGCTGGGCGCTGGATGACCGCGATGCCGCCAAGGCCATGGAGTGGCTGGATCTGATGCCGCAGGGCGCATCGCGCCGCACCGTGGCGCTGCGTTTGCGCTTCAAGGCGGCGCGCATGGCAGCGCGCCCCCTGCAGGCACTGGAAATGGCCCGCCTGTTGACCAAGCACCGGGCTTTTTCGGAAGTGGCCGGCAAGAGCATTGCCCGTTGACTGGCGATGGAGCACCTCAACAGCGCCTACGACCCGGTGCAACTGCAGCGCGCCTGGGAAGACCTGGAGTACGCCGAGCGCGAGATGCCGGACGTGGCCATGCAGGCCGCCCAGCGCCTGCTGGACCAGGGCGGTGATGCCGCCATGTCACGCCAATGGCTGTTGCCGGTGTGGACACACCTGCTGGAGGCACCCGAGGCCCTGAATCTGAGCCAGCGCGTGCGACTGGTGCGTACCCTGGAGTCCGGCTTCGGCCCGGACGGACAGGCGCCCGACGCGCACTGGCTGGCGCGTATTGAAGCGGCCCAGATGGCCAACCCGCGCGATGCCGCCCTGCAATACCTGGC
>CANBTQ010000301.1 GCA_947372425.1 Comamonadaceae bacterium
CGCCGTGTACCAGCTTGGTGGCGCGCGAGGAGGTGCCCTTGGCAAAGTCATGTGATTCCAGCAGCACCACGCGAAAGCCCCGGGCCGCGGCATCCAGTGCCACGCCCAGACCGGTAGCGCCGCCGCCGACCACGGCCAGGTCGTAATCGCGGTCCTGGGCCAGTTGCGCCAGAAGATCGGCACGGCGCGTCGGCAAAGGAGGCTGGGGAGTTAGCATGCAGAGTCTTTGTTCGGAGGGCAAGACGCCCGATTATCACGAAAGGAACGCCATGGCGTATCTGCTGGCCCTGGACCAGGGCACGTCAAGCTGCCGCAGCATCGTGTTTGATGCACGCGGCCACGCGGTGGCCATGGCGCAAACCGAGCTGCCGCAAATTTATCCGCAGCCCGGCTGGGTCGAACATGACGCACTGGAAATCTGGCGCCTGCAACTGGCTACCGCACGCGAGGCCCTGGCCAAGGCCGGCATCAGCGCCGGGCAGATCAAGGCCGTGGGCATTACCAACCAGCGCGAAACCACCGTGGTCTGGAACCGCAAGACCGGCCTGCCCATTCACCCGGCAATAGTCTGGCAGGACCGCCGCACCGAACCCCTGTGTGCCGAGCTGCGCGCACGCGGCCTGGCGGAAACCATCCGCAGCAAAACCGGTCTGCTGGTCGATGCCTACTTCTCCGGCACCAAGATCCGCTGGCTGCTGGACACTGTGCCCGGCGCCCGTGCACAGGCCGAGAACGGCGAACTGGCCTTTGGCACCGTGGACAGCTGGCTGATCTGGCAACTCACCGAAGGCCGCGTGCACGCCACCGACGTCAGCAACGCCTCGCGCACCATGCTGTTCAATGTGCACCGCAACCAGTGGGACGACGAGCTGCTGGCGGCGCTGGACATTCCACCCGGCCTGATGCCCAGCGTGCAGCCCAGCGCATCGCTGTTCGGCGCGGTCAGCCCGGCCCTGCTGGGCCACGCCATTCCCATAGGCGGCGTTGCCGGGGACCAGCAAAGCGCGCTGTTCGGCCAGGCCTGCTTTGGCGCCGGCATGGCCAAGAACACCTATGGCACCGGCTGCTTCATGCTGATGCACACCGGCACGACCTTCCAGACTTCGGCCAACGGCCTGATCACCACCAGCGCAGCGCAGGCCACCACGCAACCGGAATTCGCGCTGGAAGGCAGCGTGTTTGTCGGCGGCGCCGTGGTGCAGTGGTTGCGCGATGGCCTGCATGCCATTGAACACAGCGCCCAGGTGCAGGCCCTGGCCGAAAGCGTGCCGGACTCCGGCGGCGTGATGCTGGTGCCGGCCTTTACCGGCCTGGGCGCGCCCTACTGGAAGCCGGATGCGCGCGGCTCGATTACCGGCCTGACGCGCGGCAGCACGCTGGCCCACATCGCCCGCGCCGCGCTGGAAAGCATTGCTTACCAGAGCGCCGCCCTGCTGCTGGCCATGGGGCGCGATGCCGTGGCTGCGGGCAGTGCCGAGGTGTCGGAGTTGCGCGTGGATGGCGGTGCCTGCGTCAATGATTTGCTGATGCAGTTCCAGGCCGATCTGCTGGGTATTCCGGTGGTACGCCCGGCGGTCACCGAAACCACGGCGCTGGGCGCCGCTTACCTGGCGGGCCTCACCACAGGCATCTACCAGAGCACCGCCGAGCTGAGCGCACTGTGGCGCGCAGAGCGCCGCTTTCTTCCCGCCATGTCACGCGCACAGGCACGGGACCGGATGGAGCGCTGGGAGCACGCCGTGCAGCAAACCGTCCTGTAAGCTCACGCCACTTTTCCACACAAAAACCCATGACCCAAGCAATAGCATTTATCGGCGGTGGCAATATGGCCAGCGCCATCATCGGCGGCCTGCTCAAGCAAGGCATGGCCGCCAGCAACATCCTGGTAGTCGAGCCTTTCGAAGAAGCCCGCACCAAGCTCAAAGAACTGTTTGGCATCGCCGCACGCAGCGCGCCTGACGCCAGTCTGGCCCGCGCCGGCCTGGTGGTCTGGGCCGTCAAGCCGCAGACCTTCAAGGACGCCGCGCTGCAGACGCAAGCCTTCACCGCCAGCGCCCTGCACCTGAGCGTGGCCGCCGGCATCCGCAGCGACAGCATTGCGGCCTGGCTGGGCACGCAGCGCATCATCCGCTGCATGCCCAACACCCCGGCGCTGATCGGCAAGGGCATTACCGCCCTGTTTCCGCGCGATGGCGTGACCGCCGCCGACCGCCAATGGGCCGGCGACGTGATCGCCACCACCGGTCAGTTCCTCTGGCTGGAGCGCGAAGAACAGCTCGATGCCGTGACCGCCCTCTCCGGCTCCGGCCCGGCCTATATGTTCTATTTCATGGAAGCCATGACCGCCGCCGGCGCCGAGATGGGCCTGAGCGCAGAGCAGGCCTACCAACTGGCCGTGGCCACGTTCATCGGTGCAGGTGAGTTGGCCCACGCCTCCAGCGAACCGCCCGAGGTGCTGCGCCAGCGCGTCACCAGCAAGGGCGGCACCACCTATGCGGCCATCACTTCCATGGACGAGAGTGGCATCAAGGCCCGCTTTGCCAAGGCCCTGCATGCGGCACGCGACCGCGCCAAGGAAATGGGCGACGAATTTGGTGCGGCCTAGACACGCTGCCGGCGTGCAACTGTCACACAGGATTCACAGCCGGGCTGGATGCTGTGGCTGCGGCATGTCGCCGCAGCGCACCTACCAGCGAGCCCTTATGAACGACCAAACCTCTGCAGAAACCGACGCCCTGGCCGACGAAGACTTTGAGACCATTGGTGACTACCACCGCATGGCGGCGCACCACTTCACCGCCGCAGCCAAACACCATCTGGCGGCTGCAGATGCGGATGACGAGGGCAATGAAGAAGCCAACGCCCGCCATGCCCTGCTGGCCTACCGCCACCAACTCAACGGCGTGCAATGCGCCGAAATCGCCATGATGGAAAGCGACACCCTGGACGACGAATTCGACGTCCCCAGCGCTGACTGAAGTTAAGCCGGCCGCCCCCGCCAGAAGGCGGGCGAGCCGAAGTGGTCCTTGAGATATTCAATCCACAAGCGCACCCGCAGCGGCAAATGCTTGCGCTGCGGGAATACCGCGTAAATGCCGTTGGGTGGCGCGGCAAAGGCCTCCAGCACCGCCACCAACTGGCCACTGGCAATTTCCGCCTCCACCTCCCAGGTGCTGCGCCAGGCAATGCCGTAGCCGGCCAGACACCAGTCATGCAGCACCTGTCCGTCCGAGCAGTCCAGCGGACCGGCAGGCTTGAGGTAGCTGACCTCCCCGAAACGGGCCGCCCCATGGCCATCCCGCTCCGAGGCCTCCTGCGGCTGACGTGTACCACCTGGCATCCTGAAAGCCCAGCCCCGCGTCTGCGACGCGTCGCTCGACAAGGTCAGGCAATGGAAGCGCGATAACTCGGCCGGCGTCTGCGGTGTGCCGTGGCGCGCCAGATAGGCGGGCGTGGCCACACACAGGCGCCGGTTGTCGGCCATGCGCACGCTCACCAGGGACGAGTCGGGCATATCCCCCACGCGCACCGCGCAGTCAAAGCCTTCGCCGGCAATGTCCACCACGCGGTCGCTCAGGTTCAGCGAGATCGTCACCTCGGGGTGCAACTCATAAAACTTGGGGATGAGAGGCGCCACATGGCGGCGGCCGAAGCCGGCCGGGGCGGTGATGCGCAAATGGCCGCTGGCCTTGACGCCGCCGGCGCTCACACTGGCCTCGGCATTGGCCAGGTCGGAGAGCAGGCGCTGGCAGTCTTCCAGAAAGGCACTGCCCTCGTGGGTAAGCGTGATGCGCCGGGTAGTGCGCAGCAAGAGCTTGACGCCCAGCCGCTCCTCAAGCGCGTCCAGACGCCGCCCCATGATGGCTGGGGCCACCCCCTCGGCCTGCGCCGCAGCAGTGAGACTGCCGCGCGCCGCCACCGAGACAAAGGATTCCATTTGTTTGAGCTTGCTCATGGCTGTGGCTCTGGCGGCGCCAGCAGAATGCCGTCCCT